>JAEEIQ010000122.1 GCA_016281435.1 Bacteroidales bacterium | reverse complement strand
GGACTTCATCACGAACCCGGCCCCGGAATTCCATTTCCAGGAAGGGGACACGGTATGGCTCGCCGGAGACAGGAAGTCCTGCGAATGGCTTACTTCCTAGGCCAGGTCTTATAGGGCTCGCGGGAAAGCATGGAGTTGTAATAGCGCCGATCCCCGGTGACTTCTTCTCCGAGCCAGGACGGACGGTCGAAGTCCTCTTCGGGGGCACCCAGTTCGATTTCAGCCATGACCAGGCCCTCGTTGTCCCCGTGGAACTCGTCAATTTCCCATGTATGCACCCCATCCGTGTTGCGCACGAGGTTCCGTGTCTTCTCGATGCGGCCGGGTTCGGCTATGGAGAGAAGCTCCCTCGCCTCGGCTACGTCTATCTTCTTTTCCCATTCGAAACGCCCGAGTCCGTCCCGGCCGGACGGCCCTTTTATCGTAAGGAAGCCTTCGTCGTCCCGGATACGGACGCGCACGGTACGTCCGCGAGCCGATGAGATGTAGGCCTGGACCATCTCGTACGACTTGAAGACAGAATCCCTCCAGCCTTCGCGGACAAGGAATTTCCTTTCGATCTCGACAGCCATGCTATTCCACTGAATTGATGTCGATAAGGCCGTTCAGGATGGCGTACACCGTCAGGCCGGCGACGGTCTTTATCCCGGTCTTGCGGGTGATGTTCTTGCGGTGCGTGATCACCGTGTTGATAGAGATGTTGTGACGGTCGGCTATTTCCTTATTGAGAAGGCCCTGGGCCACGCTGACAAGGATTTCCTTCTCGCGGTCGGAGAGGGCGTCGCCTGAGGATTCCTTCTTCCTAGTGACCCTGAGCTCCGAAAAATGCGGGTCTTCTATCATGCGCACAAGCGGAACGAGGATCTCGTCTTCCAGCCTCGTGTGCCTCTCGAGGTCTTTCTGCAGGTCGAAAAGGAAAGTAAGCAGGGAACTCTTCAGGCGATGGTCGCACTCGGGAGGAAGGGAAGTACGGATGATGCGCTTGAAGTCCGAAAGCTTCGTGTCTATGTCGCTGTGGTTGTCCTTGAACATCCCTATCGTGAAATCATAGACCCGATGCCCGGCAAGCAGGTTCTTGACATAAGGGAAGACCTCGCCTTCCTCGAACTGGAAATGGATCTCCAGCTCCTTCTTGTAGTCCGTGAAGAACTGCCATACGGCCGCCTTCTGCCCCTGCGAGCAGGGTTCGATGAGTTTTTCCGTAGTCTCTGCAATCTTGACGAGGGCATTGCTCATGTAGTAGTCATGCCCCTCATGCAGATAGCCTATGACCCCCTCGACGAGGTCGTACAGGCCTATGTTTCCGTTGTATTTCGACAGCATACTTCCGCAAAGATAACAATTTGCGGTGAAAGGAACATATCCCAATTTGTGGGGAGGGCCTCAGAGCAGGCCCTCGGGAAGGTCGAGATCGAGCTTGCGGGCGTCCCGGTCCACGGAGAGGATGAAGTCTTCATGCAGCGGGATCATCACTTCCTGTCCGTCGGGACGGAGCACGGAAAGGCAGGGGTTTCCGGGGATGGGCTCGAGCGAGTCCACGGTGCCGACCACGGAGCCCTTGTCCAGAAGGGTCCAGCCAGCGAAGGATTCCTCTTCCTGCTCCTCTTCGAAGTAGTCGGCGAAGACTTCCTTTCCCACAAGTTCTTCGGCATCTTCGAGGTTCCGCACGTCCGTGACATGCACGACGGCCTTCGAAGTGCCCTTGGGCCGGATGTCTTCAATAAAAAAGGGAACCGGCAGTCCATCGAATTCGATGTACACCGGTTCCTTGGGATCAATGTCCTGCAGGGAAATGTCGCGCACTGAAACCAGCAGCCCGCCATCAGTCCCGTCGGACTTCAGGATCTTTGCGATCTGGAGCATTACTCCGCGGCGGGAGCTTCCTCAGCGGGAGCCTCTTCGGCGGCGGGAGCTTCCTCGGCAGCCTCAGCGGCGGCCTTTGCGGCAGCGGCTTCAGCGGCCTTCTTCGCGATAGCCTCGGCACGGGCGGCGTTGACCTTGGCCTCTTCAGCCTTGGCAGCCTTGCGGGCCTCGATGGCAGCGGCGTTCAGACCCTGCTTCTTCGCTTCGATCTTTGCATCCCTCTGCGCCTTCCACTCGTTCCACTTCGCATCGGCCTGCTCCTGGGTGAGGGCTCCCTTTGCGACACCGCCGTCGAGGTGGTGGCGAAGGAGGACACCTTCATAGGAGAGGATGCGGCGGCAAACCAGCGTGGGCTGGGCACCAACCTTGACCCATGCAAGCGCACGGTCGCTCTTCAGAACGATGGTGGCGGGGTTGGTGTTCGGATTGTAGGATCCGATCTGCTCGATGAAACGTCCGTTACGAGGGGCGCGGGAGTCGGCCACGACAATGTGGAAGAATGCGAAATTCTTCTTTCCGTGGCGCTGGAGACGAATTTTAACAGCCATTGTGAATCTGTTTAATAGTTAATGTGTAAGCCTTTTCTACCCGAGAAAAGTGTGCAAAGATACTACTTTTTCCGCGATTTGCAAACCCGTTCAATGTTTCAGCTTGTAGCTGATCGAGAACTCCGGGCCGTATTTGTCGAATTCCGGGCCGCGGCGCTGCCTGAGGGCCTTGCTGAGTTTTTTTACGAGCTTCGCATATTCCGGCTTTTCGGCGACGTTGTAGTTCTCTTCAGGATCGACGTTGTGGTCGAAGAGCAGGCGGTCAGTGACGTTGTCGTCCTTGTCCCACCATTCGGTGTAGAAGTAATTGTCGTCGGTGACAAGGGTGTAGCCCTGCAGCCATCGGCAGACCGCCCAGCCCTTGCTCCTGCCCTTCGGGTTGCCGACAAGGGATGCTATGCTCTCCCCTTCCAGCTGGGCAGGCTTCGGGATGCCCGCCAGCTCGCAGATGGTCGGGAAGATAGACAGGTACTCGACCACTTCGTTGCAGCGGATTCCCTTCTGCGGGGCGTCGGGATCCACTATGATGAAGGGCACGTGGATCGATGTCTCCAGAATGGAGTGCTTGCACCAGCATCCGTGCTCCCCGAGGTTCCAGCCATGGTCGCCGAGGAGGATAATTACCGTATTCTTGTCGAGACCGAGCCTCTTCATCTCGGAGATCACCTTTCCTATCTGCGCATCAGTGAAAGAAACCGCGGCATGGTAGCCGTGGATAAGGGTCCTGGCCAGGTCCTCGGGAAGAGGGCCCTTCTTGGGAACGCCCGAGTACTTGCGCAGTTCGCCCCACTTCGGAAGAGCCACATCAGGTATGCCGTGACCTTCTTTCAGGACATAGTTATCCGGAATCTGCAAGGCATCCCTGTCATAGAGGTCCCAGTATTTCTTCGGGACGTT
>JAEEIQ010000121.1 GCA_016281435.1 Bacteroidales bacterium | reverse complement strand
TGTGTTATGCTCCCGCACCTCCGATGGCGCCTACCGCTGCAACGGAATGTTCCGCATAAAGGACAGAAGGGGGCGGAAAGTGGACATCGTTTCCACCGACTCGCTCACGATGGCAAAGGACGCCCGTGGCTGGCGCGAGGCCATAGTCTCGGGCCCGGTGCTCATCGAGGACGGCGTCACGCCAGCATACGAAGATGACGGTTCCAAGTTGTACAAGAAGTTCTACGCCAAGCGCCATCCCAGGACGCTCCTCGGCTATACGGCGGATGGCTGGCTCTACTTCATCGTGGTGGACGGACGCTTCCCCGGGCTGGCCGACGGAATGTCCATCTTCGAACTCCAGGTGTTCTGTGAGGCCCTCGGCCTGCACGAGGCCATCAACCTCGACGGCGGCGGCTCTTCCACCCTGTGGACCCGCGACTCCGGCGTCATCAACCATCCGTACGACAACCAGGTGTTCGACCACGCCGGCGAACGGGTGGTGCCCAATGTCGTCATCGTCAAATAAGGATATCGTTCCGGAATGAACATCTTTCAGTTATTCAAGAACATCCGTCCTTTCGTGAAGCCGTACCGCGTGCTGGTTGCGGTTACGCTGGTGCTCACGCTTATAGGGTCCCTGATGCAGCAGGTGAACGCCATCGTGCTGGACAGGACGGTGGATGCCATCAACGGCCTGCTGGGGACGGACTTCACGTGGGCGGCGGCTTCGCGCATACTCATCATCATTTCCGTCGTGCTGCTTGGAAAGGAGATCCTTTCGGCGCTTATCACGTTCGCCCAGAGCTACTTCGGGGAGAGGATGCGCATCTTCGTGTCCCGCGACCTGGCGCAGGCGGTCATCGAGAAGGTGCTGACGTTCCGGATGTCATATTTCAACTGCGACGCAAACGCCACCGGCAAGCTTCAGGCACGTATCGACCAGGGGGTCAGCAGCCTGTCGCGGACGGTGCAGAATTTCTTCGTGGACCTTCTGCCGCTGTTCACCACCGCGGCGCTGGCGCTCATCCTGATGTTCGCCGCCAACGTTTACGTGGGCCTTGTTGCGATGGGAATCGTCCCCATTTACTTCTGGATCACCTACCGTCAGGCCAAGCGCCTCAAGGGCTGGCGCCGCGAGATGCGCGCACACCTTGAGACCAAGAGCCAGGGCATCAAGAACATCATCGATTCCATCAACGTCATAAAGTCCTTCAACCGGGAGGAAATCGAGGCCGGCAAGCAGCTGGCCATCCAGAACGCCGTGACGGAGAATCAGCTCAAGACGCGCCGTGTGAGCTTCTATTACAACGGCGTGAAGAGCTTCGTCAAGCAGGTCGGCACGGTGCTGGTCATCATCCTGACGGCATACCTGGTGCTGTCCGGCTATCCGGGGATGAGCATCGGAAAGATAATGTATCACGTGATGCTGTTCTCCAACGTCATCGCTCCCATTACGCAGCTGCAGCGCATTTTCGACGACGTCAACGACGCGCTCATCTACGCCGAGGGCTTCTTCGACATGCTGAATTCCGACTCCGAGATCGAGCCGAGCGGCAAGTACCGCCCGGAGAAGATCCAGGGACGGTTCGAGCTGAAGGACGTGGACTTCACCTATCCCAACGGCACGCAGGCGCTGTTCGGCGTGAACATGGTCATCGAGCCGGGCAAGATCACCGCCCTCGTGGGCCTGTCGGGCGCGGGCAAGAGTACGGTCGTCAACCTTCTGGACAAATTCTACGAGCCGCAGAAGGGCACCATCACGCTTGACGGCGTGGACCTGTGCGAATACGACACCCGGTTCCTGCGCGAGAACATCGGCCTCGTGCTGCAGAAGAACCACATTTTCGACGGCACGATAGAGGAAAACATCCGCTACGGCAAGCCGGACGCCACATTCGAGGAGGTCGTGGAGGCCGCAAAGAAGTCGTATATCTACGACCAGATAATGGAACTGCCCGGCCAGTTCCAGGGCAAGGCGTCAGACCTGTCAGGCGGTCAGCAGCAGCGCATCGCCATCGCCAGGATGTTCCTCAAGAACCCTCCCGTCATCTTCCTGGACGAGCCCACGGCCTCGCTGGACGCCATAGCCACGGAGCAGATCAAGAACAGCATCGACGCCATCAAGAAGGACAGGACGGTAATCATCATCTCGCACAGCATCTCCCAGATTATCGACAGCGAGGTGATTTACGCCCTGCAGCACGGCCGCGTAGAGCAGTCCGGCCACCCGGACGAGGTTTACAAGATGGGCGGCATCTACAAGGACATCATCGACGCCTCGGCCCGCAGCCTCAACATCGAAAAGATCGCGCGGACGCTGGAGGGGTAGGGCTGCCGCTGAAAAAGTAGGGTACTCCCTCCTGAAACCCTCCGCTACGCTCCGCCCCTCCCACGCCTGACGGCGCGGGCCCCTCTCCGTTCATGGTCACGGGCGACCAAAGGTTTCAGGAGGGAGTACCCTACTTTTTCAGCGGCAGCCCGGCGGTGGCTACTTCCGGGGGACGTCGGACATCTGCGCCTTATACCGCTCGTTCCATTTACGGATGAATTCGGCCAATTCCTTGTTTTTGAGGATCTGTTCGTAGCAGCGCATGGGGAATTCGTCGGAGAATTTCTCCAGGTCGCAGTCCACGAGGAAGTCCATCGGAAGGTCTTCGTTGAATTCGCCTCCCATGCAGCTTCCGGCTGAAATCCCGGGAGTGAAGACTTCCTTGCGGATATACGGCTGGCCGGAATCCTTGAAACACAGGTAGTAAATCCTGCCCTCATAACCCCCGGGGGTTTCGGAACGGGTACGGGCAACAAGGATCCGGTCGTGAACGAACCTGAGGCCGTTCTTCCTGGCATATTCCTCTTCGGGCGAATCAAAGACGCCGCGGACAACTGTTTGGCTCATAGGCAAACTTTTTAGCAAAAATACAAAAAAATGCCTTATTTGTCCGGCATCTTCAAGGTCAACCTGCCGGAATCACCACCCGGGAGTCGCTCCAGACCTTTATTTCGCAGGGGAGGTAATCCGATGCGCGGACGGAGTAGGGGTTCTCCTGGAAGAACTGCGGCGACATTGCCATGAGGGGGAACCACGACGACTGAATCTGTACGACGATGCGGTGGCCCTTCTGGAAAATATGGGCTATGTCGTTGAGGGTGAAGTCGATGGCCGTCCGTTCTCCCGGCGTGACCGGCTCCGGAGCGGACAGGCTGTGCCGGTAGCGGGCGCGGAAGACGTCGCCCCTCACAAGCATACGGTAGCCGTCGGGCCTTTCGTCGATTATCTTTACAATGAAGTCGGCGTCCGTGGTGGAAAGGGTTACCATAAGGTGCACGGGAACCGGTCCCTCAGCCAGAAGGTCCGCCTTAAGTGGTGCGCCGCGGTAGGTCAGGACATCCTTCCTTCCGTCGATAAAGCGCTGGTCTGCAGCCATGTAGTCCTTATTGCGACCGTTGGTAATACTGTCCATATACGGTACCGGGTCCGAAGGGTCGGAGACGTACCGCCTGGCACGTGGCGGTCCGCACGGACGCTTCTGCGACAGCTTGCGCCCCTTCAGGTACAGGGAGAGGCCGTTCTGCCGCTGCGGCGGCCAGTCGGGATGGACAATCAGGTCCCGGGTGGCGTCGAAGGCGGCGCTTTCGTCCGAGGCGCTGGATGGGATGACTTGTACGGGAGCGGGCCGCTGTCCCTTCCCCTCCAGATAATAGGCAAAGAACGGATATTCAATCTCTTCCATGAAGTAGTCGGTCGAGCCGGCAACGAAGCGGGAGTCGCCCAGTCCGGTGTAATCCGAATCATTCCAGCCGCCGTGCGACCAGGGGCCGTACGCAAAATATGCATCCGTATCGGGAGACTGACGGCGGATTGCCGCATAGGTCTCGATGGCGCCGTAGCAGTCTTCGGCATCATAACTGCCGCCCACTACGAGCACCGCCGGACGCACGCCGTACAGCCTCGTCGCTACGTTACGTTCCTGCCACCATGAGTCGTAATCGGGATGCTGAAGCATCTCCTCCCAGAACGGGACGCGTTCTCCCAGATTTGCCGTAAGCGAGGGGAAATCAGGGAATTGCATATAGTAGCTGTAGATGTCCCGGTCGATGGTAATAAGGGATTCGGGCCCCTTGTCGGAAGGCCCCCGGCGGACGCGGAAGAATGAGGCCGCAAACGGGTACGTGTCAAGCATCCACACTCCGTTATGATGCACGTCGTCCCCCCGCCACCAGTCGGTCACCGGAGCCTGGGGCGACACCGCCTTTACTGCAGGATGCCCGCACAGGCCGGCGAGCGTGGCGTAGAATCCGGGGTACGACACCCCCTTAACTCCCACGGCCCCGTTGGTCCGGGTATGCCTGAGCAGCCATTCCACAGTATCGAAGGTGTCGGTGGCCTCGTCCGTCCGGTCATATTTAGAACCGGCGGGCTTGAGCGGACGGATGTTCTCATAATCGCCTTCGCTCAGATAGGTCCCGCGGACACTCTGGAACACAATGATATAGCGGTTCAGCGAGTACATCCTCATCCAGCTTCCAAGGCTCCCCGCAAACTCTTCCCCATAAGGCCCGATCCCGTAAGGGGTGCGGATGATGATGACAGGGTGCGGCAGCGAATCCGCCGGCTCATACACGGAAGCATGCAGCCTGACCCCGTCCCGCGCAGGGATATAAACTTCACGTTTGGTGTAATTCTCACGTAACCACTCGGCATTCGGCCCGGCAACGGACGCAAGGCATAGCGAACTGATGCATAGCAGGAGGAGGGACAGCTTTTTCATAACCGAAAACGTATTCTGCCGCTAATTTAGTCATTTTTTGCATGCACGCTCATTTCTGCCAGAGAGCGCATTGGCAGTTACTTCCATTGTTCACGGCACTCTCCCGGGTGCTCAGTACGGCTGGTGAAACCATGATATCCGGGGTGGCCTCGTCCTCAATGCAAAAAAGCATACCTGACAAACTCACAGGGGCTTTCAATATTCAGATTTCCATAGCCTCCCGCACCTACGATTCTCGCATGCGA
>JAEEIQ010000120.1 GCA_016281435.1 Bacteroidales bacterium | reverse complement strand
TGGCTCCCGAATACAGCGCAATCGCATTCAATGAAGAGCGCAGGATATACGATGTCGAAAAAGGCGGGATGAAAGGCATCTGCGCCATTGACGGCACTCCCGTCGTGCCCGCGGAGTACTCCGCGCTGGAATTCGACGCCGCCAACAACTTCTACATGGCGGAAAAGGAAGGCCGCAAGGGCATCGTCGGAGCTGACGGCGCAGTCGTGGTGGCCCCCGAATTCGACTCTGTAGCTTTTGACCTTGAGAACAAGCAGTTCAAGGTCGAAAAGGACAGCCTCTTCGGCTACTTCGGCCTCGACGGCTCGGTGATCCTCGAGGTCGGGACCTTCATCCTCGACCCTGAGACTGCCGAGAAAAAGGCGGAACTCACCGAGTTCACGGTGCCCGCAGGATACGGAAAGATAGCTCCGAGGACCTTCGCCGGATGCATCAAACTTGAGAAGGTGACCATCCTAGGCAACATCACCGAAATCGGCGCAGAGGCCTTCGCGGGCTGCGGGGCCCTTGTCAGCGTGGTCCTCCCCCCGACCCTGACGGCCATCGGGGACAGGGCGTTCGCCTGGTGCGGCAGCCTTGCAGAAATCAATATCCCTGACGGGACGACCATCGGAGAGGAAGCCTTTGTGGGTTGTGAGAAACTGAAATTTGAATAAATGGCAACAGTATTGGTGTCCGGCGGAGCCGGATTCATCGGGAGCCACGTGACCGTGGAACTGGTCCAGGCAGGGTACGACGTGGTGGTGGCGGACAATATGTCCAATTGTGACGAGACCAACTATCGCGGGGTCTGCAAGATACTCGGAAAGGAGCTTCCTTTCGAGAAGATGGATTTCTGCGACGTGCAGGCCGTGCGCGCCCTTTTCGGCAAGTACAACATCGCCGCGGTAATCCATTTCGCCGCCTACAAGGCGGTCGGCGAGTCCGTAGCCGATCCCCTGAAATACTACTCGAACAATCTCCAGTCCTTTGTGAACCTGCTGCAGACGGCGGTTGAGAAAGGCGGCTGCAACGTCCTCTTCTCCTCGTCCGCGACGGTGTACGGCGAGCCGGAGAAGCTGCCTGTGACGGAGGAAAGCCCCCGCATGCCGGCCACTTCGGCGTACGGCAACACGAAGCAGATGTGCGAGGACATCCTGAGGGACTCCGTTGCGGCATACAAGGGCATCAGGGGCATAGCGCTGCGCTATTTCAACCCCATCGGGGCCCATCCCAGCGCGGAGATCGGCGAACTGCCCCGCGGCGTGCCCAACAACCTCGTGCCCTTCATCACCCAGACCGCTGCCGGCATCAGGGAATGCCTCTCGATCTTCGGGAACGACTATCCCACCCCGGACGGCACCTGCCTGCGGGACTACATCGACATCGTGGACCTTGCGAAGGCCCATGTCGCCGCTGTGCGCAGGATGCTCGACGGCAAGATGGAAAAGGAATACGAAATCTACAACATAGGCACCGGCCGGCCCGTCTCCGTCATGGAACTCGTGACTGCATTCGAAAAGGTCAACGGCCTGAAACTCAATTATAAGATCGCCCCGCGCCGCCCTGGCGACGTGACTGCTATTTGGGCTGATCCGACGAAGGCCAACAAGGAGCTCGGCTGGAAGGCCGAGCGCAGCGTCGAGCAGACCCTCGCCTCCGCCTGGGCCTGGGAAAAGAAAATAAGGGGGATATAATGGCTGCGAAGACAGGGAAATCGGTCTGGTACTGCACGTCCTGCGGGAATGAAAGCCCGAAGTGGATGGGGCGTTGCCCGGCCTGCGGGGAGTGGAACACCATGGTAGAGGCTCCCGCCGCTGCGCGGAAGGCCTCTTCTGAACCAGTGCGCGGACAGGGCGCCAACCGCCCGGCCCGGCTCGGCGAGATAGACAATTCGGCGGAGAACCGCCTCTCGCTCGGCAATCCGGAGGTGGACCGCATCCTCGGCGGAGGAATAGTCCCCGGGTCCCTCGTGCTGATCGGCGGCGAGCCCGGCATCGGCAAATCCACCCTGTCCCTTCAGATACCCCTCGGCTGCCCGTCGATAAAGACCCTGTACGTATCCGGAGAGGAAAGCGTCAAGCAGGTCAAGATGCGCGCCAACCGCCTCGGCGGGGACGCTTCGCAATGCTATATCTTCAGCGAGACCCTGATCGAGAACGTCATCACGGAGGCCCGTTCCCTGCAGCCGGACCTCATGATCGTGGACTCCGTGCAGACCATGTACACGGAGACCGCCGAGTCCTCACCGGGCTCCGTTTCCCAGATCAAGGAGGTGGCATCGCTCCTTCTGCGCTTCGCCAAGGAAAGCGGCATCCCCGTGGTCCTCATCGGCCACATCACGAAG
>JAEEIQ010000119.1 GCA_016281435.1 Bacteroidales bacterium | reverse complement strand
CCCTTCCCCCGACCTCATGAACTCGTTCACGGGTGTGGTGCCGGGCCTCTGGCAGACCGAGAACAGCGGCCGTACCGGAGTCCGGTTCAACGCGCTGAACAGCACCCTGACCATACGTTCGTTCTCGAACCCGACGTACATCGTGGACGGCATCGTGGTTCCGGAGCTCACGGAACTCCAGATAACGCCGGAGGAGATAGAATCCGTCGAGGTGCTTTCCAATGTCCTCGACAAACTGAAATACGGTCCTGAAGTGGCTACTGGCGCCATTTATATCAGGACGCTGCGCGGAATGAAGAACGGCCGAAGGATAAGGGTCGGTCTCGAGAAGGGCGTCGACGTGGTGGACCGTTTCCCCGAATGGGTGAGCGACGGCGTGACCTACGCGACCCTGAACAATCTCGCTCGTTCAAATGCCGGTTACGTCACCCGCTATTCCGATTTCACAATCAATGAATTCAGGCGTCAGGACGCAAGTGATCCGGGCTTCCCCGTGGTGGACTGGCGCTCGAAGATGTTCAAGGACACCCGTCCGTATCAGAAGGCCTATGCCCTCGTGAGCGGAGGAGGGGAGTCCGTGCAGTACAGCGCCAATCTCGGGGCTGTGAATCAGGGCGACATATTCGCTGACGGCCCGGTTTCCGACTACAGCAGGTTCAACGCGAAGATGGACCTCACCGCGAAGGTCAACCAGAGGCTGGATGTGGGCTTCGGATTTATAGGTTTCTATGGCCTGCGCCGCACCCCGCTCGGCAGATACGGTACGACGGACAATGTCACGGAGTTCCCCTCGTTGTGGCTGCGGGCGAGGAACACGCCTCCGGTAGAGTATCCCATTGTCATGGGTGAGGACGAGGCCACGGGAGTTCCCATATTCCCCGTTTCCAATGCGTATCCCGACCATCCATACGGGTCCCTCGTCCACTCGGGCTACTACAGGGAGACAACCCGCTGCGGCATAACCAGGGCTAACGTGAACTACGACCTCTCCTTCCTGCTGGACGGGCTGAAGTCGGAGAGCATGGTGAGCTACAACATCTTTTACCTCCTCCGAACGGGTCAGGGCAGGGATTACATCGGCTACAACTTCGATTCCGCGAGCTGGAGCTCGGCTTCATCCTCCCATCAGGGAGCCTCGGCCTCCTCTGAGTCAGAGTACAAGACCCTTTATCTGCAGGGGCTCCAGTTCGACGAAAGACTGAGTTGGGACTGGACCGGCGGGGATCACGCCCTCGCCGCATCCTTCACGTATCACCGCTCGAACGTGGCCTACAACCTCCAGAGCAGTTACCACAACCAACAGAATTACATCCTGGACGCGAAGTACAGTTTCGCTGGCAAGTACATTGCCGAAATCGTGGCGAACTATGCCGGGACGTCTTCCCTCAAGCCGGGGCACCGCTACGGTCTGTTCCCCGCCGTCTCCCTTGGGTGGATAGCCTCGAAGGAAGAGAGCCTGAGGAAGGTGGAATGGCTGAACTGGCTGAAGGTGTGGGGTCAGGCAGGCATCATAGGAAATGAAACTTACGGCGACCAGTTCCTCTGGCAGAGCCGCTATACGAAGTCCGCGGAAATAAACTTCGGGCCGTATTCCCTGAACCAGTGGTTCGGCTCGAATTCATGGGCGTCCCGCGCCACTACCCTCGAAAGGGTGGCCAACGAGGACCTCGGCTGGGAGAGGCTTTGCGAAGCCAGCCTCGGCTTCAACTCCGTACTGCTCCGCAGGCTTGAGGTCTCCGCGGCCCTGTGGACCACTCTCCGCTCCGGGATGGTCACCGACGTGTCCTCCATATCCCCGATGGCCTTCGGAGTGACCACGAAGTACGACAATTACAATACGAATCTGTACTACGGCCTCGAGATGAACGCCGCATGGAATTCGACCGTCGGTCCCGTGAAGTACCGCATAGCCGCCGGGGCGATGCTGCCGCGGTCCCGCTTTGTCAGATACTGTGAGAATGTGGTTTACGGGAACCTTTCGCACGAGGGCAGGAGCACGACCATGATACTTGGCTACGATTACCTCGGACGCTTCGGCTCCGAAGCGGAGATTGACTCTTCCGCTCCCCAGCTTTTCGATGCGAAACTCAGTCCCGGGGACCTCCGGTACAGGGACGTCAACGAAGACGGGGTGGTCGACTCGAACGACCGTACGGTGATTGGGGATGCTGGACCGAAGCTTCTTTATTCCCTGAACATCGGCCTCTCCTGGAAGAAACTCGGCCTGACGATTGTCGGGACCGGCAAGGCTTTCTTCCAGACCATGCTCAACAACGGCTGGTACTGGAACGGATGGGGAGACGGGAACTATTCCGCTTTCGTGCGTGACAATCTCGACACCGGTCTCTATCCGAGACTGTCTTATGTCCAGTCGCAGAACAATTTCCGCAATTCGCAGTTCTGGATGGAGGACGGAGGTTTCTTCAAGATCCAGTGCGTCGAGCTTTCCTATGACATCCCCTTCCGCAAGGGCGGGGCGGAAAACGTCCGGGTCTTCACCCGCGGGGCGAACCTGCTCACCCTCTCGAAGATCAAGGGCTGCGATCCGGAGGCCATGACTTCCGGCGTAAGCGATTATCCCCTGTTCCGGACCTTTACCGGAGGAATACGTCTGACCTTCTGATGCCCGAAAGTATGAAAAAGAGATTTACGATCATACTCCTGATGCTTGGCTTCCTCGTTTCCTGCGACAAGGCCCTGGATCCCCTGGCCAACGGATTCTACACGGACGATAACATAGGGGAGTACCCTTCGATCATCAAGGGTTTCGTGGACAAGGCTTATTCGCTGGTCGGCACGAACCTGTACAACGGCAATGAATACGCGATGCTGGACTGCGCCACGGACAACGGCGTCGCGACTTCGACGACGGCTGCAATGCGGAAGTTTGCCGGAGGCGCCCTTTCTCCGTCCGAGGATCCTTTCAAGGAATGGTGGTCAAGGGACTATGAGGGAATCTGGTATGTGAACCGCTTCCTTCAGGACCGCATCGGCATCAACACCCGCTACATGAGGGATGAAGCCCAGGACGAATTGATACGCCGCAACTATCAGGGGGACGCTTTCGCCCTCCGGGCATGGTTCGGATATGACCTGTTGCGCAAATTCGGAGGGAAGGGCACGGACGGCAAGCTTTACGGCTATCCGATAATGACGGCTCCCGTACCTTATACCCCGGATGCCGCCGCTGCTCTCAAGCGCGACAGTTTCGATGCCTGCGTGGAGCAGATACTGTCCGACTGCGATTCCGCCCTGGTGTACCTGCCCGTCGCGAACCGCGACTGGCTGGCCGTGAATACGGCTGTGCAGGGCTCCTGCCGCTGGACGCGTTTCGACGGGATGAGCGTCATCGCCCTGAAGGCGCTGACCTGCCTCCTGTGGGCGTCGGATGCATTCAACCCCGATTCGGACGTCACCCGCTGGGAAAAGGCGGCCACCTTCGCCGGCCAGGCGATGCGCCTCAAGATCGACGAGGACGGCCACCACGGTTTCCTGCCCCTGTCGTCGTTCTCATGGATGGACCCGAACACTCCGGAGGCTTTCTGGATTTCGGCCCCTTCGGCCAAGACGGGTGCCATGGAAAAGGACCAGTATCCAACGGGCTTCAACGGCTCGTGCAAATATGCTCCTTCACAGGAACTT
>JAEEIQ010000118.1 GCA_016281435.1 Bacteroidales bacterium | reverse complement strand
CCCTTCCCCCGACCTCATGAACTCGTTCACGGGTGTGGTGCCGGGCCTCTGGCAGACCGAGAACAGCGGCCGTACCGGAGTCCGGTTCAACGCGCTGAACAGCACCCTGACCATACGTTCGTTCTCGAACCCGACGTACATTGTAGACGGCATCGTGGTCCCGGAGCTTACCGAGCTCCAGATAACGCCGGAGGAGATAGAATCCGTCGAGGTGGTTTCCAATGTCCTCGACAAACTGAAGTATGGTCCTGAAGTGGCGACGGGGGCAATCTGCATAAAGACGACCCGCGGAATGAAGAACGGACGCAGGATCAGGATCGGTTTGGAAAAAGGCGTCGACGTGGTGGATCGTTTCCCGGAATGGGTGAGCGACGGCGTGACCTACGCGACCCTGAACAACCTGGCACGTTCGAACGCAGGCTATGTCACCCGTTTCTCCGATTTCGCAATCGGGGAGTTTGGCCGGAAAGATCCGAATGATCCGGGCTTCCCCGTTGTGGACTGGCGCTCGAAGATGTTCAAGGACACCCGTCCGTATCAGAAGGCCTATGCCCTCGTGAGCGGAGGAGGGGAGTCGGTCCAGTACAGCGCCAATCTCGGTGCGGTGAATCAGGGCGACATATTCGCTGATGGCCCGGTTTCCGACTACAGCAGGTTCAACGCGAAGATGGACCTCACCGCGAAGGGCAACCGGAGGCTGGACGTGGGCTTCGGATTCATAGGCTTCTACGGCCTGCGCCGCACCCCGCTCGGCAGATACGGTACTACGGACAACGTCACGGAGTTCCCCTCGCTGTGGCTGCGTGCAAGGAACACCCCTCCGGTCGAGTATCCCCTTACCATGGGTGAGGATGAGGCCACCGGGGTGTCCGTGTTCCCCGTTTCCAATGCATATCCGGACCATCCATACGGGTCCCTCGTCCACTCGGGCTACTACAGGGAGACAACCCGCTGCGGCATCACCAGGGCGAACGTGAACTACGACCTTTCCTTCCTGCTGGAAGGGCTCAAGTCGGAGAGCATGGTGAGCTACAACATCTTCTACCTCCTTCGCACGGGGCAGGGCAAGGACTACATTGGCTACAACTTCGATTCTTCAAGTTGGAGTTCAGCCTCTTCCACCCATCAGGGAGCCTCGGCCTCCTCGGAGTCAGAGTACAAGACCCTGTATCTGCAGGGACTGCAGTTCGACGAAAAACTGAGTTGGGATTGGACCGGAGGGAATCATGCCCTCGCAGCATCCTTCACGTATCATCGCTCGAACGTGGCCTATAACCTCCAGAGCAGTTACCACAACCAGCAGAATTACATCCTGGATGCGAAGTACAGTTTCGCTGACAAGTACATTGCCGAAATCGTGGCCAACTATGCCGGGACCTCATCCCTCAGGCCGGGACGCCGGTACAGTCTGTTCCCGGCGGTCTCCCTCGGGTGGATAGCTTCGCAGGAAGAGGGCCTGAAGAAGGTGGAATGGCTGGACTGGCTGAAGGTGTGGGGGCAGGCAGGCATCATAGGCAACGAGACTTACGGCGACCAGTTCCTCTGGCAGAGCCGCTACACGAAGTCCGGGGAAATAAGCTTCGGGCCGTATTCCCTGAACCAGTGGTTCGGCTCGAACTCGTGGACTTCCCGCGCCACTACCTTGGAGCGGGTGGCCAACGAGGACCTCGGCTGGGAAAGGCTCTGCGAAGCCAGCCTCGGCTTCAACTCGGTGCTGCTCCGCAAGCTCGAGGTCTCTGCGGCCCTGTGGACCACTCTCCGCTCGGGGATGGTCACCGACGTGTCCTCCATATCCCCCATGGCCTTCGGGGTGACCACGAAGTACGACAATTACAATACGAATCTGTACTACGGCCTCGAGATGAATGCCGCATGGAATTCGACCGCCGGTCCCGTGAAGTACCGGATAGCCGCCGGGGCGATGCTGCCGCGGTCCCGCTTTGTCAAGTACTGCGAGAACGTGGTTTACGGGAACCTTTCGCACGAAGGCAGGAGCACGACCATGATACTGGGCTATGATTGCCTCGGACGCTTCGCTTCCGAAGAGGAGATAGCCTCTTCCGTCCCCCAGCTTTTCGATGCGAAACTAAGTCCCGGAGACCTCAGGTACAGGGACGTGAACGAAGACGGGGTGGTTGACTCGAACGACCGTACCGTGATCGGGGATGCGGGGCCGAAACTCCTTTATTCCCTGAATATCGACCTTTCCTGGAAGAATCTCGGCCTGACGGTTGTTGGGACCGGCAAGGCATTCTTCCAGACCATGCTCAACAACGGCTGGTACTGGAACGGATGGGGAGACGGAAACTATTCCGCATTCGTGCGTGACAACCTTGATACCGGCCTCTATCCGAGGCTGTCCTATGTCCAGTCGCAGAACAATTTCCGCAATTCGCAGTTCTGGATGGAAGACGGAGGTTTCTTCAAGATCCAGTGCGTGGAACTGTCCTATGACATTCCCTTCCGCAAGGGCGGGGCTGAAAAAATGCGGGTTTTCACCCGGGGAGCCAACCTCCTGACCCTCTCGAAGATCAAGGACTGCGACCCGGAGGCCATGACTTCCGGCGTAAGCGATTATCCCCTGTTCCGGACCTTTACCGGAGGAATACGTCTGACCTTCTGATGATTGAAATTATGAAAAAGAAATTGACGGTCATACTCCTGACGCTTGGCTCCCTCGTTTCCTGCGACAAGGCCCTGGATCCCCTTGCCAACGGATTCTATACGGACGGGAACATAGGAGAATACCCTTCAATCATCAAGGGCTTCGTGGACAAGGCCTATTCGCTGGTCGGCACGAGCCTGTACAACGGCAATGAATACGCCCTGCTGGATTGCGCTACGGACAACGGCGTCGCGACTTCGACGACGGCCGCAATGCGGAAGTTCGCCGGAGGCGCCCTTTCCCCGTCAGAGGACCCGTTCAGGGAATGGTGGTCAAGGGACTATGAAGGAATCTGGTACGTGAACCGATTCCTGCAGGACCGCCTCGGCATCAATACCCGATATATGAGGGACGAGGCCCAGGACGAACTGATACGCCGCAACTATCAGGGGGACGCTTTCGCCCTCCGGGCATGGTTCGGATATGACCTGTTGCGCAAATTCGGAGGAAAGGGCACGGACGGCAAGCTTTACGGATATCCCATAATGACGGCGCCCGTACCTTATACTGCCGAAGCCGCTGCAACCCTCAGGCGGGACAGTTTCGACGACTGCGTGGAGCAGATACTTTCCGACTGCGATTCCGCCCTTTTGTACCTGCCCCTTGCGAACCGCGACTGGCTGGCCGTGAAGACGGCTGTGCAGGGCGCCTGCCGCTGGACGCGTTTCGATGGGATGAGCGTCGTCGCCCTGAAAGCGCTGACCTGCCTTTTGTGGGCGTCGGATGCCTTCAATCCTGCCAGGGACGTCACCCGCTGGGAAAAGGCAGCCAGCTTCGCCGGACAGGCGATGCGGCTCAAGATAGACGAGGACGGCCATCACGGCTTCCTGCCTCTTTCGTCGTTCTCATGGATGGACCCGAACACTCCGGAGGCTTTCTGGATTTCGGCCCCTTCGGCCAAGACGGGTGCCATGGAAAAGGACCAGTATCCAACGGGCTTCAACGGCTCGTGCAAATATGCTCCTTCACAGGAACTT
>JAEEIQ010000117.1 GCA_016281435.1 Bacteroidales bacterium | reverse complement strand
ACCGGGCCTCGCGGGCCGCCTTCCTCTCCTCCGCCTTCGCGGTACGCCTTGCGGCCGCTTCCGCCCGCTTCTGCGCCTTGAGTTCCTTCTCGCCCAGCGGCGCCTGGGCATCTTCCGCCCGGACGGAAGCCAGGGTGTCGGCGGGCGCTGCCGCAGTGCTGTCTGCAGGCGCCTCCAGCCCGGCAACTTCGGCCTTGAGGCTGTCCACGGGACTGGCTGCCAGGGAATCCGCCGCAGCCTCCTCCGCAGGCAGTTCCTCCTTCAGGGCCTCTGCCGGCTTCGCAGGCCTGGGAACCTTCTTCAAGGAATCCCGTACCGCTATTCCGCGCCTTACGGACTCCATGTATCCGGGGAAATAAATATCCGTCTGGGGGAAACTCGCCATCGGTATGGACTCATAGACGGCCCTTTCCGAGGGCTTGACCCGGAGGGAAGTGATGTCGGCGCGCCCCCTGGGCCTCTCGGAAGAGCGCCAGTTGAAGCCCTTCATGTGCCTGTCTTCCCGCGGCAGCTGGACCACGGGGTAGGCGTCGTTGTGCGGCTGGTCGAAGTAATAGACCTGATCCAGTTCCCCGCCGCGGAACCTTGCAGAGAGCATCTTGCTCTCCACCTTGTTCACCGTGGCGAAGGCCCCCTTCTCCTCAAGGTAGAACATCGCCGCAGCGCCGCCGAGGGCGTCGAAACGCTTCAGGGCCGCGGTGCTGTCGAAGTAAGCCATCACCTCCGTAGCCTTGATCTGGTCGAAGCAGACCGAATCCTCCTGGGTGATTATGAAGGCGTTGGAAAGAAGGCTTGCCCTGTCCATGCCCCCGTCCCTTACGAGGACGAACAGGCTGTCGGACGTGTACTGGCGGTTGCCGTCGTTCCAGACGACGGGATCGAGATAGAAACGCGCGATGGAATCGAGGTCGCAATAGCGCATCGAATCGCAGCGTACCTGGATGTCCTCCCTGAAGACCTTGACATTCCCGATGCCGAACGCAAAACCGACCTTGGTCGTGTCGGGAGGGGGGATGGCTGCAAGGGAATCGGCCCGCGCCAGCGAGTCGGCCCTGGCCTGTGCCAGGGAATCAAGCGGCACGATGGCAAGCGAATCCGGGAGCATGGTCCCAAGTGAATCGGGCGGTGCCGCGGGACTCTCCGCCGGCTCTTCCGGAGTCTCCTCCGCCGGAGCGGGTCCTTCTCCTTCGGGCGCCTTTTCCGCAGGGGCATCCTCCTCTCCGGATGTCTCCTTCGCCCCGGGTCTCCGCATCCTGTTCTTAGGATTGTTCGGGTCGTTCGCCGCAGCCTCTTCCGCAGCCGCGGCCGCTTCCCTTGCCGCCTTGGTACGGTACTCCCGCACCGGATCCGTGTCCATGTCCGCCAGCCTTTCCTTGGCCGCCTTCAGCTCATCCTCCGGGATGTCGCACATCTTCATGGTCCTGTAGATCAGGGTGTCCGCCCCGAAGAAAATGGTATCCCGCCTTTCTCCCTCCTCCGTTTTCAGGGCCACCGCCGCATTGCGGCTGAGCGTGACCTGCGAGAGGGTGTCGACATAGACGATGCGGTCGGCTACCGCGGTGACATTGCGCGTCGTATCCTGCAGCTGGGCCCGGCCGAACATGTGTATCTCGCCTGGAGTACGGTAATAGTAGAGGCTGTCGCTCCAGGCTTCCTGCTGTTCGGAAAGAGCATGGACCCTGCCGGTGAAGAAGAATATGTCCCTGTCCCGGTCGAACCAGCCGCTCTCGGCGGACATCATGTTCCCGTCCTTCCAGAAATCGATGTGCGAATTGAACCAGGCCTTGCCGCTGTTGCCCTCGTAGAGCAGGCTCTCCGTCTTGACGAAGACGGAATCAGTGAACATGTTGACCTTGTCGTTGAAGGTGAATTCGGAACTTTTCGAGTCGTAAATCCCGTTGTCGCTTTCTATTATCTGGCCCTCAGAGTCCCGCATCGCCCCGCCGCGCCGGAAGATGGCGACGCTGTCCTTCGTGTTGTAATCCAGATTGCGGGTGCGGAGGGTATTGCGGTCCTTGTCGGTCAGCTGGACCACGCTTCCCCGGAACTCGGCGACATCCCTGTCGATGTAATAGTCGAGCCTGTCGCTGGTAAGAAGGGTCTCGTCCTGGATGATCTGTACGTGCCCTTCGGAATTGATGACGCGGCTGTCCACGTTCCACAGGGCCGTGTCGCATATAAGGTAAGTCCCGTTATGCAGGAAGGTCGCATCCACGGCCTTGCGGTATTTCAGGCCGTATTTTTCGATGAGCTGGACGGAAGAGGCCTTGACAAGGCGGACAAGGCTGTCCTTCTGCCCGGACTGCGCGAAGGCGGGCAGGACTGCCATGACAGCCGCCAGGACGGCCGTCAGTCGGATTCTTGCCTGATTTTTGCCGCCCATCCTTTGCGTTTGAAGTCACAACCCTTGAACAGGGGGTCGATGACGATGTAGGTCTCCCGTATCTTTTTGTCGAGGAAAGCGTCGATGGCCTCTTTCTGCCGGATCTGGCTGACCTGTCCCAGCAGATCGGTGTAGTCCTTTTCGAAGGAAGCGGTGTGGGAAGGGATGATCTTGTCGAGACGCACTATCTTGTACACCAGGTTCCCGTCGCGCCCTTCATTGTCCAGGGACGCTATAGGCTCGGATATCTCCCCTTCCTTCAGGTTCTTGACCGCCGCATAATCCTGGGGCTTGATCTGGTCCATCTCGAAATATGCGGAACCGGTGTAGGGGTCGGCCATCTGGCCGCCGTTGGTCTTCGTGGCGGGGTCCTGGGAATAGAAACGCGCGGCCATCTCGAAGGTCATCGCCTTGTCGCCGATGGCGGTGCGTATGCTGTCGAGCAGATGGAAAGCCTTTTCCTGGTCCTCGACCGTATATTTGGGCTTCAGCAGGATGTGCCTTGCGTTGAACATGTCGCCCTTCTTTTCGAGGACCTCGATGATGTGGAATCCGTCCGGAGTCTCTACGATCTGGGAGATGGTGCCGGGCTTCAGGGACATGGCCGCATCGGAGAAAGCGGGCCAGAAGATGCTCTTGGAGGCCATTCCGAGCTCGCCTCCCTTGCGGGCGCTGCCCGGATCTTCCGAATAAAGGCGCGCCAGGGTCGCGAACTTCTCCCCGCCTATTATCCTTTCTCGGATTTCGAGCAGCTTTTCCTTCACTGCCATCTTCGCCGCCTCGCGGTCGGGATAGATGCATATCTGGCTCATCTTGTACTTGACCGGCACGACCGGCAGGCGGTCCACCGCAGCGGTATCAAGATACTGCCTGACGTCGTAGGGCGTGATCTCGGGGATGTCCCTGGCTATGTTCCCCTGCTCTTCCTGCGTGAGGGACATGTCTTCGAGCTGTTCCCTCCACTCCTGGCGGAGCTTGTAGATGGGCTTGCCGAAATAGCTCTCGACAGCCTCGTCTCCCCCGAGGCCCGTACGGACCTGGTCGATACGCTGGCTGAGCTGGCTTTCCACCATGTCGTGGTTGATTTTCAGGGAGTCAAGCCGGGCCTGCATCAGGAAAATCTTGGACTCCATCATGGATTCGAGCACCTCGCAGCGCACCCCCGGATCGGAGGACATGCCCTGTGCCCGCATCATCTGGACTTCCTGCTCGATGTTGGAGAGGGTTATAAGTTCGTTGCCGACAACGGCCACGGACTTGTCCACGAGGCCTTTTTTGTATTTCTGGGCGCCGGCGTCGACGCCTGCCGTCAGCAGCACCGCGACGAGGGCGGCCGTCAGGATATTCTTCATACTAGTAAATCACAAATTGTTTCCTTCCGAGCGCATCTTTAAGCAAGTCTTGTTCCAAACTCGTCAGAAGTTCATGCTTGCGGGCGCTGAGGATAATGTCGCGGATCCGCATGCGGGCATATTCGATGGGGGCGGGCCCTGATTTGCAGACGTCAAGCACATACGCCGCGCGCAGCCGCCCGTCCTGCTCCATCTTGATGAAGGAATCTTTCAGCATGGACATCATCGTGCCGTGATCGGTGCCGAATTCGCGGGCCAGCACGGCCGCGTCCGTCCATTCGTCGCTCCTGTCGAAATAGCGCAGGGCCGAAGAGTACGCGAGGCTGTCCGCATCCGCGATCTCGTCGATGTCGGACGAAGCCATCTTGCGCAGGATCATCTCCTTGTTCGGGGAATCTTCCATGATATCCAGGAAACGGACCTTGAGAAGGGGCCTTTCGAGGATGAAGAGGTTCTGGTTGGCCTTGTAATAACCTTCGATCTGGGCGTCCGTGATGAGGGTGTCGAGCCTGTCGTTGACGTAGCTCTGCTCATAGCGGTACTTGAGAATGGACCTGCGGTAATCCTCAAGCTCCTTCGTGACATCCTTTTCGGCTTTCGACAGCTGGTCGTCGGCCACTTTCATGAAAAGAAGGTCCGTAGCCCAGCTGGTGATATACTGCATCGCGAGGTTGGTGCTGTCCTCCGGGGTCACGTCGTCGGGGATGTACTGCCTCAGCTGGGAGAGGTAAAGCTTTTCCTTTCCCACCTTGGCCACGACCTCGTCGTCGTGGATGAAAGACGAGACGGCCTCGCACGAAGCCAGGGCCAGCGCCGTCAGCAGGGCAATCACTATCCTATTCTTCATAACTTGCAAATATAGCAAAAACTTCCGTCAGTCGGAAGCGATGGCCGCGACGATGGAATCGACGGCATCGGAGGCGGTCCTGCCGCTCGAATTCATGTTGTTGACGAGCACCGAAAACACCACCGCGCCCTCGAGCCGCCCGTCGGCCGGAAGGACATAGCCGCTGAAGCAGCGTATCCCGTCCATGGAGCCGCTTTTCATGCGCACACGGTCACGCAGGGCGGCCGGCTGGCGCGCCATCCTCGCGGCGAGCGTACCGCGTCCGGGCCTCGGGAGCGAGGCGAGGAAGGTCCTTGAACACGGGGCCGACGCCATCGTGCGGAGGAATCTCACGAAAAAGGCTGCGGAGACATGGTTCTCGCGGGAAAGCCCGCTGCCGTCTTCAAGGCAGGCCTGGTCCAGGGCTTCCGAAAGTCCCATGCGGCCGAGCACGTAGCGGAGCGCGACCAGCGAAGAATCCGCACACGAACTGCCCTTCAGCGACTTGCCGAGGGCAGAGAGCAGGGCTTCGGCATAGAAATTATCGCTCTGGTGATTGAGGTCCCGTATGATTTCCCGCAAGGGGACGGATCTCGTGACGCCTATCACCCGGAGGGAGTCGGAAGCCCGCTCTCCCCTCTTCGGGAATCCCTTTTCCGGGCGCAGGAGCCCGTCCCCGTCGACGTCCGCTATGCCCTTGAAGACCGGGATCCCGGCATCGTAGAGGGCTTTCCTGAACATATGGGCGCAGGTCAGGGCAGGGAAGCGGTTGGAGCCGTGGATGGTCTTCTCGGGAAGCCCGGCGGCATAGGTCCCGCGGAGCTCGGAGACCGGCGCGAGATCCGTGTTGTACAGGATCAGCTTGTTGCCCGTCCCGGGCGCTCCGGTCGTGCCGTTGTTGTGGAAAACCATCCACGGCGTATCCGGATAGCCGGGCCATACGGCGGGCTTCTCCCCGACATTAAGGCCCGGAGTCAGCTCGTAATCCTGCACGTTCTCGTAGAAATTGAGCCCGCCGGGAGCGGCCCCGTAGTCCGCGCCTATGTCCTCGTAGCTCCATGAAGGACGCTCCGGATGGTCATCGAACGCGCGGCCGTCGCCGACCACCATTCCGTCTATGCGGCTGATTCCCTCGGAACGGAGCATCCCGACCCAGCGGGCGAAAGTCGAATCCGCGGGTTCGCAGCTCCGATGGCGGGCGCCCAGCGTCGGATCCCCGCCTCCGACTATGTACAAGTCCCCGCACAGGGTCCCGTCGATCAGGACATCCCCTGTCCTGTACAGTCCTGTCTCGAACCTCCATCCGGCTCCAAGCTGCCACAGGGCAGCACCTGAGGAAATGAGCTTGACGTTGGACGCCGGGACCATCCTCGTGAACGGGTTCACGCTGACGAGGGTATCCCCTGCCGCATTCACGGCGAGGATACCGGCCACGGCCCCGTCAAGCGCGCTGTTTTCACGCAGGATCTTTTCCACCCTCCGCTGCTGCGGCGTGGAGACGAGGGCCAGGAACAAAAGAAGACGGACCATCTGACTTAAGCGACACGGGCGGTGGCCAAATATCCTTGGTCACCGCCCATTTGCACCTTGATGAATCTTACTCGGCCTCGGGAGCCTTCTTTGCGGCGGGCTTCTTCGCAGCGGGCTTCTTGGCGGGAGCCTTCTTCTCCTCTGCGGGAGCGGCCTCAGCCTTCTTGGCGGGAGCCTTTTTCGCGGCGGGCTTCTTCGCAGGAGCCTTCTCCTCTGCTGCGGGAGCCTCTTCAGCCTTCTTTGCAGGGGCCTTCTTCGCGGCGGGCTTCTTCGCAGGAGCCTTCTTCTCCTCTGCGGGAGCTTCCTTGCCGGCGTTCTTCACGGCTTCGCTGAGCTTGTCATAAAGGGCGTCCACCTTCTCGAGGAGTTCCTTGCGGAGGCCGTCGAAATAAGCCTTCTTGGAGCCTTCAACCTTGGCGGATACCTTGTCCTTCAGCTCGTTGTAAAGAGTGACGCCCTCTTCCATGAGGCCGGCTATCTTGGTCTCTGAAAGATCGGGGTTGACGGCTGCGCACACGGAGCAGTCTTCTACGAATGCACCGAGCACGTAGTCGATGTCTTTCTTGATGTCTCTGAGATTCATGTCTTTTGTGAATTAATTCGGCGCAAAGATAGTAATTATTTCGGGGATTACACAAAGTTGTGCGACACAAAGACGGATGGCGGCGTCGTTACTCTGCAGGAGCGCTGTTGATGGTGTAGAGACGTCCCGGAGACAGTTCCTTGTCGGCAGTGAAGGTCAGGGTCTGGGAAAGAGTGGAAACGGATGTCCTGACATTGATTTTAAACTTCTGCCCGCTCGTTACGTTTATTTCTCCAAACAAAGATAGTGAAATTTATTTTATACATTATCTTTGCATTTATGGAATACAGGATAGGTCAAGGATATGACGTGCATCGGCTCGAGGCCGGGCTGCCGATGTGGCTCGGAGGGGTGCAGATTCCCTCGGACATGGGCTTCGTGGCGCATTCGGACGGGGACGTGGCAATCCACGCCCTGTGCGACGCCCTCCTCGGGGCCCTTGCGCTCGGGGACATAGGGCACCATTTTCCGGACAACTCCGACGAATTCGCCGGGATAGACAGCAAGATCCTGCTCGCCCGCGTCGTCGGCATGATCCGCGCCGAAGGATGGTCCGTAGGCAACGTGGACGTCACCATAGCCCTGCAGGCCCCGAAGATAGGTCCTTTCGTGCCGCAGATGCGGGCCACCCTCGCAGGAATCCTCGGAGTGGACGCTTCCCGGGTCAGCGTAAAGGCGACCACCACCGAGCGGCTCGGTTTCGTGGGACGGGGCGAGGGCTGCGAGGTCTGGGCCGTTGCGGCCGTGCAGCGGTAGAAAAAAATTTTGCTTTTCTGTAAAACTGTTGTACATTTGCAGTCCCGTTTTTGCGCGGGCCTGAAAATATTGAGATATGGTGTAATGGTAGCACTACAGATTCTGGCTCTGTCAGTGAGGGTTCGAGTCCTTCTATCTCAACTAACCAACAGCCGGAAAAGTCCCGGCTGTTTTTCGTTCCAATGACACTATGACGACCAAGAAATCCTCCCGCATCGCGCTCTGCGTCTTTGCACTGCTGTCGCTGGTTGAAGTGATTCCGCTCGCCTTCGGCATCGAATCCATCCACCCCTTCGTCAAGCCCCTCCTGATCCCGTCGCTCGCTGCCGCAGCCCTTCTGGAATTGCTCCCCGGGAACCGCGGTCCCCTGGTGGCGTGGCTCGCCGCCGGGCTCTTCATGCACACGGCCGGGGACGTCCTCCTGCTGTTTGATGGCTTCGCCTGTTTCGCGGCCGGCCTCGGGGCATTCCTGCTCGGACATGTGTGTTATCTGGTGATCCTGCTCCACGGCCTCGGCGGCCTGAAGGGGTGGAAAGAGACGCTCTGCCTCCTCGTTCCCCTCGCCGTCGCCGGCACCCTGCCAGGGCTGTTCGGCCTGCACGGAGCCATGGCCGCCGCGATCGGCGTCTATGCATTCACATTGACGTACGTGGTTTCCGCCGGAGCCATCCGCGTCATACGCGGCCAGAAATGGGCCTGGGCCGTCGTCGCGGGCGGGCTGCTGTTCCTCGTCTCGGACGCGTTCATCGCCCTCAGTTCCTTCGCCGGGATAGATTTCGGCCTCAGGCATGCCCTCACGATGGCGACTTACCTCCCTGCCGAGTACCTGCTCGTCAGCGCCATGGTCTCCGGGATATTGAAAGGCCGGTCAGAAATTGACTGATATCCCGACACCTGACGCGGTCGGTCCGAGCAGGACGCTCTTTTCGACCCTGCGGGAAGCGTTGTTGTAAGAATCGCAGACGGACTTCATCTTCTTGTCCGCCTTCACCCGTATGGGGATTCCGGCGGCCAGAAGGCCCGCGCCGGCTCCAGCTGAGACAAGTCCCCCTATCGCCCAGTATCCAGCGGTGTCCATAATCGGATTGACGTCGCCCTTGCCCAGGGTCAGGGCGGCTCCGAGCACTCCGGCCAGCACATAGGCGAGGCTCACCCCGCCGGCAACGGCGCCGACGCCTATCATAGCCGACCCGCCGATAGCCAGCCCGTTGCCGAGACGGCGCTGCTTGCGGTAGCCGGCCCACACATCGTTGTAATCGACCCCTTCGATGTCGGAAAGGAGAAGCGACTGTTGTCCGGCGCTGAGTTTTTCCCCGTCGATGCAGATATGCACACCCTTGTGATGGGCTCCCTCGACCTTGACGGCCTTCAGGGAATCCCTGACGGCCTTACGCTCTTCTTTCCGGGATGAGGCTTCTGCAAAACAGCTGACGCAGACGAGCGCTGCCAGCAATGACAAAACAATCTTTTTCATGTCACAAATCATTTGTCATCGCAAAGATACTCAACTTTTAATTTTTTTGTCTATATTTGCAGCCCGGTTTTGGCGGGTCGGCTTGCCGACGGCCCTTTCCGGAACAACGATGGCGGGGTAGCTCAGCTGGTTAGAGCGTCGGATTCATAATCCGGAGGTCGTGGGATCATGCCCCACTCCCGCTACGAAAACTACATTACATATATGTCTTGGCCCCCCTACGCGCGGCCTCACAGGCGAACTCTCCATATACCCGTCACAAGTTTTGTGATGGCTTTTTTGTTTTTAAGGGAGGGGCCCGACATCAGGCGCGGAAGACTTGCATCTATCTGGCACGCCTCTTTTTAATAAAGCGCATCATATCAACAATTTACCTCCGGACGCCGTGCCGCACCCACCCCCCGAGACCCGCATCTGGCACGCGCGCGGCGGGAAAAAACGCCCCTGGGGCCGCTCAAAGGCCGTTCCGCTCCGCCGCGCCGTGCCAGTTGTTTTTCACCCGTCGGGAGGGGCGCCCGCTGTGAGCAAAACTGCCCATTCCACTCACCGGGGTCAATCCGAACACCCCGCCGTGAGCAAAACTGCCCATCCCACAATCTCGTGCGTATAGGCATCTGTCACTAAAGAAAGATAAGCAAAGGAGCGTTCTTCTTCCTCGCGGACCTCCACATAGGTTATGTCGCTAACCCATACCTGATTGGGGTGGGCTATCTTCAGCTCCCTGATCAGATTGGAATACTTCTTCATCCAATGACGTGAATAGGTGGTAATGATACGTGTATGCCGCCTGACTACCAGCATTCCTTCTGAACGCAACAATGCGAATAACCGATCTCGACCGATATTGTGTCCTTTCTCTTCCAGTATCACCTGTAGTTTGCGTACGCCACAGCGGGGCATATCGACACGAACCATACGGACCTCATTTAGCAGAGCTGTCGTATCAATCTCTTCCCGATAGTGCTCCTGACGCTGCTTCCAGTATCCCTGGCGAGTATAGCCGAACAGTTCACACAGCGAGGAAAGGCTCACTTCCGGGTGTCTTTCTTTGAGTGCTTCAACCGTTTGGCCTCGACTTTTTTTGACAAGTCTATCCCGTACTCCTCCTTCAGTACTCCCATCATATACTCAAACCCCTCAGCCTTGATGTTTGCCATCTTCAAGGCTTGCTCAAGGCTCTTGATCTTCATCTGGAGAAGTTCCACCTCCTCCTTGTGGGTCAATTCAGACATT
>JAEEIQ010000116.1 GCA_016281435.1 Bacteroidales bacterium | reverse complement strand
GGTGTTCCAGGCCCTGGACTGGCTGGAAGCCTACACCGGCATCCCGAATCCTTTCCCGAAGTACGACTTCGTCATCGTCCCCGGCTTCCAGTTCGGCGGGATGGAGCACCCGGGCGCCATACTTTTCAACGACAAGCGGATGTTCCTCGGCGCCGCCCCCACGACCGCGGAGAGGCTCTCGCGGGTCGAGCTGATAGCGCACGAGACTTCGCACCTCTGGTTCGGGGACGCCGTCACGATGCGCTGGTTCAACGATGTCTGGACCAAGGAGGTCTATGCCAATTACTTCGGGGCGCAGATCTCGACCCCGCTTTTCCCGGAGGTGAACGTCCCCCTGAGGGACTTCAGGAACTTCAACCTGCCGGCCTATGCGGAGGACCGTACGGCCGGGACCAATGCCATCCGCCGGGAACTCCCGAACCTCTCCTCCGCCGGACTCATTTATGGAAATATAGTCTATGACAAGGCTCCCGTCGTGATGCGCATGCTCGCCGGCCTGCTGGGTGAAGAGGCCTTCCGCGGCGGTATACGGGAATACCTGCGGAAGCATATGTACGGGAACGCCGACTGGAACGACCTCATCGCCATCCTGGACAGCCGCACGGACAGGGACCTGCGCGCCTGGAGCCGGGTTTGGGTCGATGAAAAAGGGATGCCCGCAATACGTTTCACAAGGCAAGGCGATACCCTTGCCGTCTGCCAGGAGGATCCCCTGGGGAGGGGGCTCGTATGGCCGCAGCAAATCTCTTTCGGGGATGCCGCCGGAAAGACGGTCCTGAGTGTCTGGAGCGATGCCCCGGAGGTCCGCGTACCCGTTCCGGAGGGCTGCCAGGAGGTGATTTTCCCGGATCTGGATGCGCTATCCTACGGCTGGTTCGTCCCGGATAGCGCGACTATGCGCGCAGCCGCGGAAGCCCTGCCCTGCATTCCCCGTCCCGAAGCCCGTCTGTCCCTTCTTGCGACCCTGCAGGAGAACGCGCTCCGCGGGCAGCTGGCCCCGGAGACCCTCGCGGGAGTGCTGGAAAAAGTGCTGGGATCGGAGAAGGATCCCCTTGTGGCCGGGGCTGCCGTTTCCTTCCTTAATACCCTTGCCATCCACGGCCCCCTGGCCGGCTCGGAGCTGATAGAGCGGCTCCTGTACGATACTGCGTCCGACCCGTCTTTCCCGCAGGAGATACGCCTGACGGCCTTCCGCACCCTCGTCGAGGTCTTCCGGACGGAAAAGGTCAGGGCAGAACTCTGGGAGGTCTTCAGGAAGGGGAAGGGCTACAAGGGCCTGACCCTCGGCGTGCGGGACCAGATGGCCCTTGCCTATGAACTTGCCGTCCGCATGCCAGGAAGCTATGATGAGATCCGCACAATGCAGGAAGGCCGGATAGAGAACAAGGACCTCCTGCGGGAATTCCGCTTCGTGTACCGTGCCGTATCGCCGGACAAGGCAAGCCGGGACGCCCTGTTCGCATCCCTGCTCGACCCCGAAAACCGGGCCGTGGAGCCCTGGGCCGGGGCTGTGCTCGGCTATCTGAACCATCCGCTCCGCCAGGAGGATGCGCTATCCTACATCTATCCCGGACTCGAAGAGCTGCCTGAGATCCAGCGTACCGGGGACATCTTCTTCCCGAAGAACTGGTGTAACGCGCTGCTCCGCGGACACGGCAGCGCCGCGGCGAAAGACGAGGTGTTGCGCTTTCTCGGCGACCATCCGGATTTCCCGCCCCTCCTGGAAGGCAAACTTCTCCAGGCTGCGGACCATCTTCTCAGGGACACGGCCAGGGACGAGTGCCCCCGCTTCTTTAGAAAGTAACAAATAGAAAGATATGAAAAACCTCCATCACGCCCTCCAATTCCTCGCAGCCGCCCTGTTGGGCTCGGCCTTGTTCTTTTCCTGCCAGCAGCCGATCGACGGGCCGGACAACCACGGCACACAGCCTTCCGGCGAGATTCCGGTGAAAAGTATCAAGTTGGACATAAGCGCCAGGGAACTTCTCACTGGCGAAACCGTCCAGCTCACGGCCACCCTTATGCCGGAGGACGCTACCAATAAGGATGAACACAGCCTCGTATGGAACTCATCGGCCCCGGGCGTTGCGAAGGTGAGTGATAAAGGCCTTGTAACGGCCGTTGGCGAAGGCTCCGCAACCATTTCGGTGTCCTTCAGTGCCGATATCCGCGCCACCTGCGAAGTGACGGTCAAGAACCCGTCTCACGCAAGCGGAGTCGTCAATGACGGGGACTTCGGCCTTCAGGGTGAATCCAGCGACGAAGACAGGGAGGCCGGGCTGGACCTCTCGTATCAGTTCGCCCCCCGCGCCGCCCTGGCGTCTGACGAAGCCGCGAACGC
>JAEEIQ010000115.1 GCA_016281435.1 Bacteroidales bacterium | reverse complement strand
TTATCGACATAATCCGGGGTCTTCTTGTTGTAATCGATCCTTATCGGACGATAGTAGCGCTGCGCCAATGAAGGGCTGTAAACAGCGCGGGCTCCGGCGGCCGGATACTCATAATCATCCTTGACACGCTCCACTTCACGGACATATGACGACCCGGAAAACCGGATTCTCTCCCCTTTTTCGGGGCCCTCGCCCTTGCACGAGCAGGACAAGACGCTGGCTGCGAGAAAAACAACCGCTGTGACTAAAGCTTTCATGATGACAAAAATAGACGTTTTTTCCGTTTTCGCCGCAGCGCCGGAAACAATTAATATAAAAACGGACTATACTTCTATCCGAGCACCAGTTCGACAGGGCAATGGTCGGAGCCGAAAATCTCGTTGTGGATATCCGCGGAAGCGACCCGGGGACGCAGGGAGTCGGAAACAAGGAAATAATCGATACGCCAACCAACGTTCCTCTCGCGGGCGGCCATGCGGTAAGACCACCATGAATATTTGACCCCGTCGGGATTCAATTCACGCCAAGTGTCATGGAAACCGGCGCCCAGGAGCTCGGTCATCTTGCCCCGCTCCTCATCGGAAAAACCGGCGTTGAAATGATTGGTATCCGGATTCTTCAGGTCAATCTCCTGATGCGCCACGTTCATGTCCCCGCACACCACGACCCCTTTGCGCGAGGCCAGGCTGCGGAGATACGCCCGAAAATCATCCTCCCAGCGCATGCGATAATCCAGCCGGCGCAGGCCGTCCTGCGAATTGGGGACATACACGTCCACCAGATAGAAATCCGGCATCTCGAGGGTGATTACGCGGCCTTCATGGTCGTGCTCGTCGACCCCGATCCCGTTCACGACGGAAAGGGGGTCGTGCTTCGTATAGATGGCCGTGCCGGAATAGCCCTTCTTGTCGGCATAATTCCAGAAAGACCGGTATCCGAGGAACTCGAGGTCTATCTGGCCGGCCTGCAACTTCGTCTCCTGAAGGCAGAAGAAATCCGCGTCAAGGTCGACGAAAATATCGGCGAAGCCCTTCCCCGCAACGGCACGGAGGCCGTTCACGTTCCAGGAGATGAATTTCAATCCAGAGTCCATTCCGCGCCGTCTTTAGTGTCCTTGACAGTGATGCCGAGAGCCTTGAGGCTGTCCCGGATATGGTCGGAAGCGGCCCAGTCCTTCGCGGCCCTGGCGGCGGCCCTCTGCTCGAGGACCATCTTCATGAGGCCGTCGATGACGTTGACGGAAGAGCCGGCGGCCGCCTCCTCGTCACGAAGACCGAGCACGCCGAACACTATGTCGTCGAAGATCTGCACGAGCGCGGCCAGGTCGGCGGCGGAAAGCATCAGCGAGCCAGCCTTCGCGGAATTGATGATGCGCACGGCTTCCGCGATGTGCGAAAGGGCGACGGGAGTGTTCATATCGTCGCAAAGGGCTTCGTACACACCGTCGAAAACGGCCTTGATCTCGGCCGAATCGGCGCCGCAAACCTCAGGCGCAACTGCTTCGGAAATCTCTCCGTACGGGAAGGCCGGAGCCTTCGCCCCTGCCATGGCGTGAAGGTCGCGCGAAGCCTGCATCAGGCGCTTCAATCCCTTCTCGGCCGCCTGCAAGGCGTCGTTGGAGAAATCCAGAGTCCCGCGGTAATGGGCCTGCAGGACGAAGAAACGTATGGTCATCGGGCTGTAAGCCTGGCTGAGCTTCGGATGCGAACCGGAGAAAAGCTCCGGCAGGGTGATGAAGTTCCCGAGTGACTTGCCCATCTTCTGCCCGCCGATGGTGATCATGTTGTTGTGGACCCAGTAATGCACGCCCTGCGTGCCGCGGGAAGCGACGTTCTGGGCGATCTCGCACTCATGGTGCGGGAACATCAGGTCCATGCCGCCGCCGTGGATGTCGAACTCGTGGCCGAGGTACTTCTCCCCCATCACGGAGCACTCGAGGTGCCAGCCGGGGAAGCCTTCGCCCCAAGGGGATGGCCACCTCATGATATGCTGCGGCTCGGCCTTTTTCCAGAGGGCGAAGTCGAACGGGGCCCTCTTGTCGTCCTGGCCGTCGAGGCTGCGGGTCCCTTCGAGCGTATCCTCGAGGTTGCGGCCGGAAAGGATGCCGTACTTATGGTCCTCGTTGTACTTGCGCACGTCGAAATAGATGCTGCCGTTGCTCTCGTAGGCATAACCGGCCGCAAGGATCTTCTTGACGGCCTCTATCTGCTCCACGATGTGTCCGGAAGCGCGGGGCTCGATCGAAGGCGGCGCGACATTCAGAAGGCGCATGGCCTCATGGTAGCGCAGGGTATAGGTCTGGACGACCTCCATCGGCTCCAGCTGCTCGAGCCTGGCCTTCTTCGCTATCTTGTCCTCCCCTTCGTCGGCATCGTTCTCCAGATGGCCAACGTCGGTGATGTTGCGCACATAGCGGACCTTGTAGCCGAGGTGCCGCAGGAGCTTGAAAAGCACGTCGTAGGTGATTCCCGGGCGGGCGTGCCCGAGATGCGCGTCGCCGTAAACGGTCGGACCGCAGACATACATACCCACATGGCCCGGATTCACGGGCACGAACAGTTCCTTGCGGTGCGTCAGCGTATTGGTCAGGAAAATATCTCTCATACGATTAAAGTTTCTTCAAATCTGATTCTTCTATCACGCGGTAGTCTCCGGAACGCGCGTCCAGCACGAACACCTGCCAGCTGTCGCCGCCGGGATAAACCCTGATCACGACGTGGCCGGGCTTGTGCAGGTGCTCCCAGAGCTCGTCGGGGATGTTCACCTTGCCCGAATCCGAAGTCACGTACAGTTCCCTCGCGCCGGGCAGCTGGGGGTCGATAAGGCGGCGGACCGTCTCCCACCAGGGATGGCGGATGTGGCTGGCCTGGAAGACCACGGCCTCGGGGGCGAGACGCCAGAGAAAATAAGGGTTGCAGGTATCCTTCCAGCCATGGTGGTCTGCCTTCAGCACCTGCACCTTGCCGACGAGGTCGGCTATCTGGGACTCATAGTCGCGGTTATGGGCGGGAGATTTGCCGGGACCGTAGTTGTTGCCCGAAAGGTCGCCTCCGTTATAATACACGAACTTGCCGTACTGCAGGCGGATGGCGCAGCTGAACATGTTCTCGTCGAACTTTTCAGGGTTCTCGGACGAAGTGTACATCCTGACCGTCTTTTTGCCCTTGCCGGTGGCGCGGGACGCGTTGCCCGCCACGTTGAATATCTCGAACTTCCCCTTGTAGGCCGCAGGATCATGCACGAGGGAGAACTGGGTCTTCGAAGCGACGGCGAACTTCTCGGCCACGGCCCCACCTTCCGTCACCTGATACTCGACGAACTTGCGGTACTCGGGCATGAAGCCCTTGTTGGACTTGTCCACGTACGCCTCAGACGGGAAGGAATAATCCGGCCAGCCGCGGTCCACGATCTTGCCGAAAGGCAGATGCTCCCCGACCTCGGAAAGGCCGGCGACCTTGTACCCGTGCTTCCCGGGGACAAGGGCCTTGACGTTGCCCATGTGGTCGGCATGGAAATGGGTCAGCATCATATAATCAATCTTCCCTGTCCCGGGCTTCGCGACCTTGCCGATGTAGTTCACGATCCACTCAGCGGGAGTGCGGGAATCGTCGGGAAGGGCATGCGTGTCCCAGGTTGACTTCCGCATGTCACCGGCGTCTATCAGCATCGTGGTACCGTCGGGCATCACGATGAAGGTACAATCTCCGCACCGGGTGGCGATGTTATGGATATCAAGACAACCTTCCTGCCAGGCGGGAAGCTGCTTTTCCTGCGAGCCGGCCGGGAGGGCCAGCAGTGCAACGGCGATCAACAGGACAACACGTTTCATCTATCTGTCATTTTATGATTCCCATTAGTTTTACCATTTCCGCGAAGGCCGCTTCCTGCGTGCAGTTCTCACCTTCGGGAGCATTGACCACGAGGTCGTACATGTCCCCGGGGAGCTGGACACGGCCGACCTTGAAGGACGCCCCGCTCGAAACGGCGGCATACTCCACGGCGAAGGGATCTCCGTCGAAAAGGGAGATGAAAAGATCCTCCTTCCCGTCCACGGCGGGTACCTTTTTCGAACGGCGAACGCGGCCGAGGAGATCAAGCGAGGCCGGGCGCAGGTTCAAGGCTCCGTCCACCGGAGGCGTATCCTTCGAGGGCGCGAGGGCGTATATGCGCAATTCCTTCCCCTTCCCGGCGAACCACTCCCGGACAGCCTTCGCGCATCCGGAAGCGTCCTCCTGCCCGGCGTCCATGAACACGGTGACCTTCCGCACCTTCCCAAGAGGGACGATGCCGGTCGGGACTGCGCTCACGTGGCGCCTGAGGGCCCTTTTGCGCAGGGCGGATTTCAGAGATTCGAGCATAGGTCGCGTATTTCCAGCTTGGCGTCGCGCCAGCGCGGGATGTCTATCTTGGTTCCTATCACCTCGACCACCTTCGCCGCAATGATCGAGCCTATCTCGCCGCAAACCTCCAGGGGATACCCCTGTGCATGGGCATAGAGGAAGCCTGCGGCATAAGTGTCGCCCGCTCCTGTGGCATCCACAGGGGAGGCGGGCCAGGCCTCTATGAAATGGACCTCGTCCCCTGACTTCACCCAGCTGCCGTCCTTGCCGACCTTGACGACGGCGATCTTGCAACTGCCGGCTATCTCGTCGAGGGCCTCACGGGGATTTTCCTTCTTCGTGAAGGCCTTGGACTCCGTTTCGTTGGCGAACACGATATCTACATAACGGTCGATAAGGTCGTGCAGGAAAGTGGCGTTGGACTCGACGACATTGTATGAGGCCATGTCGATCGAGATAATGCACCCCGCCGCCTTCGCCATCTCCACGGCCCGGCGGATAAGCGCCTGGTTCTGCACCAGATAGCCTTCGATATGGAAATAGTCGTACCCCTCGAAATACTCCGGCCGGAGGTCCTCCGGCACGAGCTCGAGGGCCGCCCCGAGATACACGGCAAAGGTCCGCTCGGCATTGGGCCCCGAGATGAAGACCATCGAGCGGCCGGAAGGATCCCTGCCCTTCAGCAGGTTGCAGCGCACCCCGTACTGCTCCTGGTCGGACTGGAAAAGATGCCCCAGTTCGTCGTCCCCGACCTTTCCGATGAAGCCGGAAGGCATCCCGAGGATAGCGGCGCAAGTAATCGTGTTAGCGGCCGACCCGCCGGCGACATAATGCACCCCGAGAGGCCTCAGCGCCGTCCAGATCTTGTCCCCCGTCTCCTTGTCCACGTGCTGCATGCTCCCGATGGGGAGATGGAACTCCCGAAGGAGCGTGTCGTCCGGAAGAACAGCCAGGATATCCGTGAGGGCGTTTCCTATTCCAAGGATGGATTTCATATAGTACGGTTTTTGCAAGAAACAAATTTACTTGCAAACCGAGAGAAAAACAAATTTATTTGGTTTTCCGAGGTGCAGCAGGAAATGCCCGCATAGCGGGAATATACTATTTAATTCTTAAATTTGCGGCGACATGAATCCGAAACTGGGAAAAGCGCTCAAATACATACTCTCATTCGCGCTGGCGGGAGTCCTTCTGTGGTTCTCCTTCAGGCGTGTGGATTGGAAAGAATTCGCCGCCGGTCTGAAGCAGACACACTGGGCGTGGGTCGCCGTTTCGATGTGCCTCGGACTTCTGTCGTCCGTTCTCCGCGGGCTGCGCTGGAACATGCTCCTGAAGCCCCTTGACGCCGGCATCAGCCGGGCTCGGACCATCGCCGCCGTCTGCATCTGCCACCTTTCGAACTGCATCATTCCCGCATCGGGAGAAGTGGCCCGCAGCGCTGTCGTCTCCACGGACAAGGCCGGCTTCGACAAGACCTTCGGCACGATAATCCTCGAGCGGGCCTGGGACCTGCTGCTCATCGTGATGGTTTACCTGCTCGTACTGCTGTGCGACTGGGGAGGGGCGGGCAGCTTCTTCGCCGGGAACATCTGGCAGCCGCTCGTAGCGAAGCTGGGCCAGGGGGCCTGGCTCATTCCAGCCGGAGCCCTGCTGCTGCTTGCCGCACTCTTTTTCGCCATCGTGAAGCTGAGAGACCGCAGCCGCCTGTGCGCCAAGGTTTACGGCCTGATGGACGGAATGTGGCAGGGAATCAAGTCTGTCGGGAAAATGCACCACAAGGGGTGGTTCCTGATTTATTCCGTCGGTATCTGGACATGCTACTGGTTCATGTGCGTGTGCATAATACAAGCCTTCCCAGCGGTAGGCCACCTGACCATCATGGACGCCCTTCTCCTTATGGCGGCGGGCAGCCTCTCGTCGATGGTCCCCGCCCCCGGCGGATTCGGGACCTACCATTATTTCGTCACGCTGACCCTCAGCGGCCTCTTCGGAGTGCCTTGGGAGACCGGGATTGTCTATGCGACCCTTGCCCACGAATCCCAGGCCATCACCATCATGGTCTCCGGCCTTGTCAGTTACCTCCTTCTGACACTCCGAAGGAAATAATCAGTTCCCTTCGATAATCCCGAGCTTGATGAGGAGGGCTTCAGGCTTGGGGTCATGGCCGCGGAAGTTGCGGTAGAGGACGGCCTCGTCCTCGCTGCTGCCACGGCTGAGGATCTCGCGGCGGAAACTGTCTGAGACTTCCCTGTTGAAGATGCCTTTCTCCTCGAAGAGGGAGAACGCGTCGGCTTCGAGCACTTCGGCCCATTTGTAGGAGTAATATCCGGCGGCATACCCGCCCTTGAAGATGTGGCTGAACGAAGTGGAGGTGCAGACGCGGGAATCGGCCGGCAGCACCCGGAGCGGGGCAAGGGCCTTCTTCTCGAACTCGTTCGCGCTGCAGTCGGGAAGCTTTTCGAGGCTGTGCCATGCCATGTCGAGGGTGCCGTACTGGAGCTGCCCGATCTGGAAGTAGGCGGCAAGGTAGTTCTTCGCGGCCACGATCTTGGCAATCAGTTCATCGGGGATGACCTCGCCGGTGTCGTAACGGCGCGCGAAACTCTTGAGGTATTCCGGCTCGAAAGCCCAGTTCTCCATTATCTGCGAGGGGAGCTCCACGAAGTCGTGGTCCACGTTGGTGCCGGTGAGCGACGGGTAGCGGCCTTCGGCAAGGATCCCGTGCAGGGAATGGCCGAACTCGTGCAGGAAGGTCGTCAGTTCGTCGTGCGTCAGCAGCGACGGAGCGTCCTTGGTGGGCTTGGAGAAGTTGCAGACTATCGAGATGAACGGCCTGCGCTCGACGCCGTCCCGTATGCTCTGGCCGCGGAACTCGGTCATCCAGGCTCCTCCCCTCTTGCTCTCGCGGGGGAAGAAGTCGCAGTAGAACAGGGCCATGTGGCGGCCGCTTTCGTCCGTCACGTCGAAGACCTTGACGTCCTTGTGGTACACGGGGATATCCTTGCGCTCCGTAAACTGCAGGCCGTATAGGCGGGTGGCGAGTCCGAGGACCGCATCGATGCAGTTTTCGAGCTTGAAGTAGGGCTTGAGTTCCTCGTCGCTGAGGTCGTAGCGGGCGACGCGCATTTTCTCCGCCCAGTATGCGAAGTCCCAGGCCTTCAGTTCGTTATCTTCGAAACCGTTCTCGCGCGCATAGGCGAGGACTTCTTCGACGTCCTTGCGGGCTGCGGGAAGGGACGGGTCGGTCAGTTCCTTCATGAATGAACGGACATGGTCAACGTCCTTCAGCATCCTGTCATCGAGGGAATAGTCAGCGAAGGTCCTGTACCCCAGCAAGTTGGCAATCTCGATGCGCTTTCCTGCAATCTGGCGGCAGACTTCCTGGTTGTCGAACTTGCCTTCGAAGGCGCGGCTGCGGTATGCCACCCAGAGCTTTTCGCGCAGGTCGCGCCTGGCGCTGAATTTCATGAACGGGGAGTAGCTCGGGGCCGAGAGGTCGAATACCCAGCCGGTCCTGCCCTTCTCGGCGGCCGTGGCGGCGGCCATGTCGATGACGTACTGCGGGAGGCCCTCAAGGTCAGCCTCGTCCGTGATGTCGAGGGTAAAGGCGTTGGTCGCGGCAAGGACGTTCTTGCCGAACTTGAGCCGCAGCAGGCTCAGTTCCTCCTCGAGTTTGCCGTAACGTTCCTTGTCCTCGGGGGAAAGGTTCGCCCCATTGAACACGAAGCCCTTGTATGTCTTTTCGAGAAGACGCTCCTGGTCCCTGTCGAGGGAAAGAGTTTCCCTCGCGTCCCAGACGGCCTTGACCCTTTGGAATATCTTCTCGTTTAGAGTTAGATAGAGAGAGTATTCCGTCATCATCGGGGAAAGCTTTTCCGCGATTTCCTGCATCTCTGCATCCGTGTCGGCCTCCATCAGGTTGTAGAAGATGGAGGATATGCGTTCTTCCTTTTCTCCGCAGTACTCCAGGGCCTCGACCGTATTCTCGAAGGTCGGGGGCTCGGGATTGCCGGCTATCGCGTCGATTTCGGCCTTTCCCTCGGCTATCGCGGCCTCGAAAGCCGGCATGTAATGGGAGTTCTTTATCTTGTCGAACTGCGGCGCGCCATATGGCAGCGGGGATTCATTGAGAAGGGGGTTTTCCATTTTGCAAGAAACGGCGGCCAGCGTCAGCGCAAGGGCCGGCAGGAGGGCCAGGGTGCTTGTTTTCATATCAACTGCATGTTCAGAGTGACTTCAGGTACTCGTCGATGGCGGCAGCAGCCTTGCGTCCGGCACCCATCGCGAGAATGACGGTCGCGGCGCCGGTGACGGCGTCACCGCCGGCGAACACGCCGGGGCGCGTCGTGGCTCCGGCTTCGTCGGCCACGAGGCACCCGCGCCGCGTCGTCTCCAGCCCGGCCGTAGTCGAGCTGATAAGCGGGTTGGGAGAAGTACCGAGAGCCATGATCACGACCTCGGTGGGAATTTCAAATTCGGACCCTTCGACGGGCACGGGGGAACGGCGCCCGGACGCATCCGGCTCGCCCAGCTGCATCTTGACGCACCTGAGGGCGCGCACCCAGCCCTTCTCGTCGCCGAGAATCTCGACGGGATTGGTCAGCATGGCGAATTCGATGCCTTCCTCCTGCGCATGATGGACCTCCTCGACGCGGGCGGGAAGCTCCACCTCCGTGCGGCGGTAGACTATGGTCGTATGGGCCCCGAGCCTCAGGGCCGTGCGGGCGGCGTCCATGGCCACGTTGCCTCCTCCGACGACGCAGACGCTCTTTCCGGCGTGGATGGGAGTCAGATAGTCCTCCCGGAAGGCCTTCATGAGGTTGTTGCGCGTCAGGAACTCGTTGGCGGAAAAGACCCCGTTCAGGTTCTCCCCGGGGATGCCCATGAACTTCGGCAGGCCGGCTCCGGTGCCGATGAACACGGCCTTGAAACCTTCCTCGTCGAAGAGCTGGTCGATAGTGATGGTGCGGCCTATGATCACATCAGTCTCGATCTTGACCCCGAGGGCCCGGACTTCGTCGATTTCAGCTTTCAGCACGCTGTCCTTGGGCAGGCGGAATTCGGGTATGCCGTACTCCAGCACTCCCCCGGCCTTGTGCAGGGCCTCGAAGATGGTCACGTCATACCCGGCTTTCGCAAGGTCGCTCGCGCAGGCCAGCCCGGCAGGACCGGACCCTATGACCGCGACTTTCGCAGCGCCGGCCGGGGCCGTCTTCACTTCATGCCCGGAAGCATTTTCCCTGCTCCAGTCGGCAACGAACCTCTCGAGCTTGCCGATGGCAACGCTCTCGCCCTTGACTCCGAGCACGCAGCTGCCTTCGCACTGACTTTCCTGCGGGCAGACACGTCCGCAGACGGCAGGAAGGGACGAATCCTCCGCAATTACGGCCGCAGCGGCGGCGATGTCTCCGGAGACCACATGGCCTATGAAATTGGGAATCTTGATATTGACCGGGCAGGCCTGGATGCACCTCGGATTCCTGCAGTGGAGGCATCTGGATGCTTCCAGCATGGCCTCTTCGAGGTTGTAGCCGTAGCAAACCTCGTCGAAATTGGTCGCCCTGACCTTGGGGTCCTGTTCGCGGACCGGCACTCTGGGTATCCTGTTAGGCATAGTCTATCCCCTCCCTATTTTGCATTTGTGATTCTCCATTGCGGCTGTTTCTTCGGCCTTGTACTGGCCCTGGCGCCGCATCGCCTCGTCGAAATCGACTTCATATCCGTCGAACTCGGGCCCTTCGACACAGGCGAACCTCGTGCGGCCGCCCACGCTGACCCTGCAGGCCCCGCACATCCCGGTGCCGTCCACCATAAGGGTGTTCAGGCTGACCGTGATGGGTATGCCCAGCTTCTTGCAGGTCAGGGTCGAGAACTTCATCATGATCATGGGGCCGATGGCGACGGCCATGCTGTACTTCTTCCCTTCGGCGACAAGCTTTTCGAGCATCGCGGTCCCGACACCATGGAAGCCTTCCGAACCGTCGTCGGTGCAGAGATAAAGGTTGTCGCAGGCGCTTCCGAGCTCTTCAGTGTAGATGAGAAGGTCCCTGGTGCGGGCGCCGATGATGACATCCACGGGCACTCCGTGTTCGTGCAGCCATTTGACCTGGGGATAGACGGGCGCGGTCCCGACTCCTCCGGCGATGAAGACGTACTTCTGCGCCGCGAGCGTCTCCGGGTCCATCTTTACGAACTCGGACGGCAGGCCCAGGGGCCCGACCACGTCGGCGAAACGCTCGCCCGGTTCCTTGGAGTTTATTATGGTGGAAGAAACTCCGATGGACTGCGTCACGATCGTGACCGTCCCTTCGGATGCGTCGTAATCACTTATGGTCAACGGGATGCGTTCCCCGTTTTCGTCAGCGCGGACGATAAGGAACTGACCGGGCTGGGCTGCCTTGGCGAGCCTCGGTGCGGAAACCTTCATCCGGCAAGTCACCGGAGTGAGCATTTCCTTGGATAGTATCTCGAACATACACTGCAAATAACTGACAAAGATACTAAAAATAGCTATATTTGTCATGCTAAAACAGATAACCAATGTCAAACCTGAAGGAAATCCTCAAGCCCCTTGCGGGAGGCAAGTTCTGGAAAGAACTGTTCATCATGACGCTCGGGATGTTCATCGCGGCCGCTTCCGTCTATTATTTCCTCGTACCCAGCAAACTGGTCATAGGCAGCATTTCCGGTCTTTCGATAGTCATAAGCGCCATTTTCGCCCAGGCAGGAATCGTGATAAAGGTCTCCACGGTGGTCCTCCTCATCAACGTCGTCCTGCTCATCCTTGCATACTTTCTAATAGGCAGCGAGTTCGGGTTGAAGACCGCATACACCGCCCTGATCCTCGGTCCCATGATGGATCTCTGGGAAAAGATATGCCCTTACGAGAGGCTTATCGCGCCGGACTCGCAGTACCCTTCGGTCATGGGAGACCTATGGTTCGACCTTCTCTGCTTCGTGCTGATCCTCAGCGCGTCCCAGGCCATAATGTTCAGCATCAACGCCTCGACCGGCGGCCTTGACATCCTGGCGAAGATCATCAACAAGTATTTCCATTTCGACATCGGCGCCTCGGTCTCGATAGCGGGCATAGTCATCTGTTGCACCGCATTCGCCGTCAACCCCTTCCGCATCGTGATCATAGGACTCCTCGGCACATGGATCAACGGCATCATCGTGGACCGCTTCACTATGACCCTCAACCGCCGCAAACGCGTCTGCATAGTCTCGAAAGAGCATGAACGCATCCGGCGGTACATAGTAGGCACGATAGGACGCACCTGCTCCCTGTACGAAGTCACGGGCGGCTATTCCGGCGAAAAGGGCCGGGAGATACAGAGCCTCCTGACGAAAGATGAATTCGCAGACCTGATGAAATGGATCAAGGACGAGGACATCCCCGCCTTCATCACGGCCGGCAACGTCAGCGAAGTCTACGGCCTGTGGTCCCGGAACCACCGGAAAAAATAGAGCCATGAAGAAACTCATAACCATCGCCGCCGTCTTTCTGGCCTGCGCCTCCGCTTCAGCAACCGGAAACAGAACTGAATACGGCGCAGACGAACTTGCCGCCAGCACGAAATCACGTGCGGAAGAACTTCTTTTCCAATGGTCCGACGCTCTCCTTTCACTCAAGATAACTGATGGGCAGGAAGCCGGGAATGTCAGATGCCCCGCCTGCGGGATAGCCCACGGACGCATCATAGACACGGTCTGGCCGATGACCTGGCTATGGCGGAGAACAGGTGAAAGCAAATATCTCGATTTTGCAAAGAACGCCGTCAGCTGGGGCGAGGCCCACATGCAGCAGAGCGACGGCTCATATAAAAACGACTACGACAGCGAGTGGCGCGGGATCACCGAATTCAGCCAGATCGCCCTTGGAAAGACGCTTCTCCGCTTCGGGGATGTCCTGCCGAAGGAACTGCACGACGCGTGGCTCGACCTTTTCGTCCGCCAGAGCGAATACATAGTCTGGTGGACAGCCCAGCCCCTCGGCCGGCTCAACGTCAACTATCAGGCTGCCAGGCCTCTCTGCTTCGAACTTGCATGGCGGCTCACAGGGCAGGAGCGTTTCCGCTCCCTCGCCCGGGAACAGGCGAAAACGATCCTCAGGCACGTCGCCCCGGACGGACTTCTCGTCGGCGAGACCCATCCGTCGGTGTATGTAAGCCCGAGGGGACTTCGAGGAATAGACATAGGATACAACGTGGAAGAATCTCTTCCCTTGCTCTTCGAATATGCTGAAATGGCTGCGGACGGAGAGATGATGGAAGAACTTCTTTGTTGCGCGGAAGCCCATATGGACTTCATTCTGCCTGACGGAGGTCTGGACAACAGTTTCGGGACCAGGTCCAACAAATGGTCCTACTGGGGCAGCCGCACTTCGGACGGCATCCTCCCCATGCTGTCCGCCATGGCCCGCCACGGCCATCCCGAGGCCCTGAGGGCTGCGGAATACACCCTTGCCCTCTACGGAAAGTGCACGGGGCCGCACAGTCTTCTGACAGGAGGCCTCTACTACGGGAAGGCCGGGGAGCCGGCCTGCGTCCACCATTCCTTCTGCCACGTCAAACCCCTTCCGGACTGGATAGACAGCGATTTTTCCTCGCTCGAAGACGTCTTCTGCCCCGCTCTTCCTTCCGAAAAGGCGTTCGGAGTCAAGCACATCCCCAGCAGGGACGTCTATCTCATCGGCACCCGCAACTGGAGGGCTACCGTCAACAACACCGACAACTGGTTCAACCGCGAGGGCCAGACCACTGCCGGAGGCAGCATCTCGCTGCTGTACCACCGCAGGGCCGGCCTTCTGCTCGCAGGGACGTCCATGGTCTACAACACGGACGAGCCGCAGAACATGCAGTGGCCCGTGCACGACGACACGACACGCTGCTTCACCCCCAGGATTGAAGACGGCGCATTCTCAAACGTCTATGACAAGGACGCAAAGATCACGGTCAAAGGAAACGGACGCAGGGTCGCTGTCACCGTCGAAGGAACGCTCACCGACGGGAACGGGCGGAGAGGCAATCCATTCCGCCTGCGGTATCGCTTGTCTGGCAACAGGCTCATGATCGAAGCCTCCGGCACGGGACACTTCATCCTGCCTGTTGTCCTTCCGCAGGACTACGGAGCTTCAAGGATAAGCATCCGCTCGAAAGCAGAAGTATCCGAGGAAAAAACAGGCCGGCCTGACGGGCTGGCATTCAACCCCATAGCCGGTCTGCTCGGTAATTATTACACCGTCCGGATGGACGGGAAGCCTGTCAGGCTCACCTTGAAAGTGGGAAAGCGCTGAGGCTTATTTCTTGAAATACTTGTCCGCGAACGCGATATACTGCGCCCAGTCGTACTCGAGGATGTCGTGCTTGCCGTGACGGTTGTGGAAGCCGATGTTGCCCTCGATCGAAGGCGTCTCGACCGCCGGATATTCCTTTATCATAAGGCCGGGAAGGCCCAGGAACTCATACACCTCGGAAGCGGCCCTGGCGGCTTCGAACTGCCCGACGGGATCGGCCCACTCATCCCCGTCGGCTCCAGCCACGTACAGAGCCCTGGGAGCTATCAGGGCCAGCAGTTCATGCTGGTCGAACGGGATCTCCGTATCCTTTCCGTTGTATTTGTAGAAATTATGGCAGAACCAGTGCGGGAAATGATGGTTCAGGTCCTGCACCGTCTCGCCGAACACGCGGCGGGTCAGGGCTGCGCCGCCCTCGCCGGAGCAGTTCGAAATCACGACCTTGAACCTTTCGTCCTGCGCTCCGGCCCAGACCGAGGTCTTGCCGAGGCGGCTGTGGCCTATAACGGCCATGCGCTCCGCGTCGATGTCAGCGTCCTTTTCGCAATAATCAGCCGCACGGCTGAGGCACCAGGCCCATGCTGAGATGCTGCCCCACTGGTCAGGCTCCGGCCAGTTCTGTCCCTTATTGTAGATTATCGGGGTCACGCCGTTGCGGAATCCGTCATGGAAATCGGGATCGGCATCGCCGCGGTAGAACGTGACGACTCCGTATCCGCCTTTAAGGATCTGCTCCATAGGCCAGCGGCGGGCATTGACCCCCCTCTCGTAATTATCGACTATGCCGTATCTTTTCAGCTGGGCCTTGTCGGGCATCAGCACGGCAGGGTCTTCGGTAGTGCCCCAGTTGCCCTTGAAATTAATCCCGACGAAGACGGGAGCAGGTCCTTCGACAGCGTTGGGGAGGTAAACCAATAGGTTAAGGCAATACTTCTCGGACTTTGTGAGATAAAGCTTTACCTGTTTCCGCGTCGCGAGACCTCCGAATGCATCCGAAGACTGCTCGACAATTTCGTAGTGCAAATCCTTGGATGGCTTCGGCGACTTTCCGTACACCTCTTCCGTGAAGATCTTAAGCAGTTCGGGACGGCGTGCCTTCCACCACTGTTCGGGGGTGGTGACGCGGGTCCCGTCAGCCATCAGCAGGGGATCCGGGAGGGTGTACGGCGCGACGAGGGCCTCGTCCCTTATGGTCTTGGCTGCCGCGGGACCGACCTTCTGGGACTTCCCTGGCTCGAGGACGGCGGCATGGGCCGCTGCCTGCGCGACTTCCTTCATCCATGGTTCAACGTGGGGAGCGTCGTATGCGTTCCCGACCACGCTGCGCCCAGTCAAGGCCTCATACCAGGTGCAGGCGGCGACATAACGGCCGATCTCGTTCAGATGATACCCGTCCCTGTTGACATTGCTCCTTATCTCGGACGTCCTGGCGCTTTGGATCGCGGTTCCTGCCGGTATGAGCCCGAGTTTGTACTTTTCGCATGCCTTTCCGGATGCCTCGACTATTGCCTTGAACATCTTTCCCGCGTTGCGGTCGTACTTCACGAAACCCGGATGCGACGCCCTCGAATCGTAAGCCCAGGTCTGATGGAACATCAGGCGGGCCTTCTTCGGCACACGGTACTTTACATACTCGACCAGATCCCCGAGGTAGGGCTCATACGTTTCGAACAAGCCGGAATTCGGGCTCGACTGCTGGAAAGTCACCACATCCCATTTCTCGTCGGCCAGGGCCTTCGAGAGCTGGAATTTTTCGGTGGTAATCATCTTTCCGTCAAGGCCTATCTTCCGGTAGCTGTACGCCTTGGCGTCGGTCTCGGCATTGTGCCAGTGCTTGTCGAGGGGGCAGCCTCCTATGTAAAGGTTTCCGATAATCATCTGCTCACCGTCAGCGGCGGCGATGTCCCAGAGGTTCTGCTCCACTGCATCCACAGAGAAGCTGTTTCCGATCGCAAGGACCCTGAGCGGCTTCTTTCCGGCAGCGCCGGCGACAAGCGAAGCTGTCAGCGCAAGGGCTGCAAGTACAATCCTGAGATGTTTCATATCATCATTGTTTAATCAATCTCAATCCATTGCCTTCCACTCCGGTAAGGCTGTCCCCGAGATCAGAGCGGATCAACGCGGCGGCAGCGCGCAGCGAGGCGGCCCTGTCCGGGTATAAATCAATCACGTCAATCCTCTCCCCGGGGTCGGTCGAGAGGTCGTACAACTCTTCCGCGGCCACCTTGAGCCTGACCGTCTTCCCGGGCTTGCCGTCCTTGCCGACCGTTCCCCCTTCATAGCCCACGCCCTCATGCGGGAACACCAGCTTGAAGCGGCCGTCCGTTATCGCGCGCAGCTCGCTTCCATTGTAGTAATAAGCGAAGTTCTTCCGCGGCGAGGGCGCGGCCGGGTCATCCAGCAGCGGCACGAGCGAGACTCCGTCGGTCCTGCGCTCCGGCATACGGGATCCGGAAAGCTCTGCGAATGTAGCCAGCAGGTCCATGTTCACGGCCAGGGCGTTGCACACCCCTCCGGGACGGATCCTCCCCTTCCAGAAGCAGATGCAGGGGACCCTGTTGCCGCCTTCCCACGTGGTCATCTTGCCTTCCCGGAAGCCCCCCGCCGAACCGGCCCAGTTGCCGAAATTCAGCCACGGACCGTTGTCGGAAGTGAGGATCACGAGGGTTCGGCGACTCAGCCCGAGCCTTTCGATCTCATCCAGGATGCGCCCGGTGCTCCAGTCCAGTTCCATCATGACATCCCCGTAGAGCCCCGCCCCGCTTTTGCCTTTGAAGTCCTCGCCGGCCGCCAGCGGCACATGGGGCATGGAATGGGCCAGATAGAGGAAGAACGGTCCCCGGCGGTTGCGGCGGATGAAATCGACAGCCCGTTCCGTGTAGTCGCCGGTAAGACGGGACTGGTCCGGGTTCAGGGCTATGACTTCGTCCCCGTCATAAAGGGGCAGGTCCGGATATCGTTCCGGGTGGGTGGGATGCGCCGGTCCCATGTCGTTGGAATATGGCAGGCCGTAGAATTCGTCGAATCCGTGGTGCAGTGGTAGCGACTGCCTGGCGTCGCCGAGGTGCCACTTGCCTATCGCAGCCGTCGCATAGCCCCTCTCCCTGAGCATTTCGGCTATCGTGGTTTCTTCCGGGTTCAGACGGATCTTGGAGCCTGGCCCGGGAGCGCCGCGGAATCCCAGCCTGTTGGGATAGCAACCGGTCATCAGGGCGCAGCGGGAAGCCCCGCTGACAGGCTGCGCGGCCTCGAAGTGGGTGAAACGCAGGCCCTCTGCGGCCATCCTGTCGATGTTGGGAGTGAGATACCCTGTTGCCCCGTAGCAGCTGAAATCCCCGTATCCGCTGTCGTCCAGATTGATCAGGACGAAATTGACGGGAGCCTTTCCCTTCGCGCCGGCAAAGGCAGAAGAGAGCAGGGACATAAGGAGCAGCAGCAGTTTTCTCACCGGGCCGGCACAAATAAAGGAGGACCGGACATCCTCCTTTCAGTTCAACTCAGAGTTGTTTTAGTCGTGGACACCACGCAGGGGAAGTCCGACATAAGGGAAAGCGGTCTTCGATGCGGTAACGGTCCAGGTCGTGTCGCTGTCGGCCTTGAACAGGGCAACGTCTCCGCCGGTAGCAGTCGGGCCGTCAAACCAGAACTCGCAGGCATTGCCGGCAATCTTTCCGCCGTTCTTGTACCCGGTGCAGGGGAAGAAGACGGAATAGCCTTCGTTGCTGGTCACGACATAACCGACCTTTCCGTTGTAACGGGCCTTCTCCACCGTGAGGGTCGCAAGCTCGGCGATCTCGGCGGCAGTAGGCATGCGCCAGCCCGTGCCGAGAGAAGCAGTAACGGGATCGGTAGTCTTCTCGTAAGTGTAATTATCCTTCGCGACTTCATCGGTAATCTCCGTGCTCTGTCCGCACGCGAAGAAAGTACCGGACTGCTCGGGGGATTCAGCGCCCACATTGCAGCTGGCCCACTTCACGGAAAGACCGAGGTTGACCATCTCGGCAGTTTCGATTTCACCTTCAAAATTTGCCACAACCTCCTGGGAAACAACATCTTTCTTGCAAGAAAACAGCATCACGGAAGCCATAAGCAGCGATGCGGCAGCAATCAAATAACGTTTCATTTCTCTTATTGTCTTTAATTGGTTATTCGGTCAAAAATCGTTTAAAGTTAGAACAAAAAAAGTTTATTACAAAATAATTTCTTTTTTGACTATCTTTGCGAACCGAATCTCCGGGCCTCCTCCTGGCGGCCCCGACGGGAACGGGGTTCCGTAGCTCAGTTGGATAGAGCAACAGCCTTCTAAGCTGTGGGTCTTGGGTTCGAGTCCCAACGGAATCACGAACAGAGCGTAAGATGAAAAGAAGAGAAACCGCGAGCTCGCTTGCAGGTTTCTCTTCTTTTCGGCTTACATGCGGCCCCCGGCAGGGGGCCAGTGATGTGGCCGCCGCAGGCGGACAAATCACGCTCTGTTCGTGAATCCACCCCGCGGCGCAAAAAAAAGCCCGCGACTGCGGCCGCCGGGCGCTTTCCCTTGAAAAACGGCTTACCAGCGGCCCCCGGCAGGGGCGGTGATGTGGCCGCCGACAGGCGGGCAAATCACAATGAAGAAAGTGCCGAATTATTAAAAATAGAACTCATCCCCAAAAACACCTCGCCCCGACACCGGGCTCTTTTTTTGTCGCTTAAAATCGCTATCTTCGTAGCTCGTATGAAACGCATCCTCTTCGTCTGCCACGGCAACATCTGCCGGAGTCCGATGGCCGAGTTCATCCTCAAGGCCATCGTCCGCTCGCGCGGCGAGGAAGGCGACTACTACATCGAATCCGCTGCAGTCTCGGACGAAGAGACCGGAAACCCGATCTACCCGCCTGCAAAAAGGAGCCTGAACCAGCACGGGATCATCTTCGACCCCGGCAAGAGGGCCAGGACCGTCACCCGCGCCGACTACGCGCGCTTCGACCGCATCTACTGCATGGACGCCTCGAACATGAGGCTCATCCGATACATCATCCCCGAAGACCCGGAACACAAAATCCACCTGCTGATGTCCGTCACCGGGACCGGCCGCGATGTCGCCGACCCCTGGTACACGGGCGATTTCGAAAGAACCTTCCAGGACCTCCTGCAGGCCTGCGAAAAACTCTGAAGACCATGATCATCACGGAATCAATGGCGATAACCCGCCTCCTCGTAAGTCTCGCGCTCGGCGCATGCATAGGCCTCGAACGGCAGCTCCACAAGCACCCGGCCGGCCTGCGGACCTTCACCCTAATCTGTCTGGGATCCACGCTGGCGATGCTCGTATCCATATACATATGCCAGGCCAACATGGACCTGCACAACGGCGACCCGGGGCGCATCGCAGCCCAAGTCCTGACCGGGATCGGCTTCATCGGAGCGGGACTGATCATAAAAAACGAAGACGGCGTGACCGGACTGACCACTGCAGCCTGCATCTTCGTCACGGCCATCATCGGCCTCGCGGTCGGCGCCGGCCTCATCCACGTCTCGATACTCCTGACTGCCGTCGTCCTTGCCGTCCTGATCTCCTCCTACTTCATTCCGAAGAAAAAATAAGCCCCGGCAGCCGCCAACTTAACATAATATTGCCTGTCCTTGCGTCATTTTACGCAAGGCGGGAGTTCCGCACCCAACGGAAATAGTTGATTTTCCGATAATTAAAAAGGAAACGGCCTCCCTACTTCACCAGCGACACCGCGCCGAAGACGCCGAGGGAGGCGATGAGCATGATGGCGCCGGCAAGGAGCACGCCCAGCATCACGAACAGGACGCTTTTCTTGAAGTCCATGTTGAGGAAACTCGCGGCGAGGGTGCCGGTCCAGGCGCCGGTGCCGGGCAGCGGGATGCCGACGAACAGCAGCAGGGCTATGTAGAGCCCCCTTCCAGCCTTGCTCTCGAGCTTGCGCCCGCCCTTCTCTCCCTTTTCAAGGCACCAGCGGAAGAAGCCACCTATCCATTTCTTATCCTTGCCCCACTCGAGCACTTTCCGCGCGAAAAGGAAAATGAAAGGCACCGGGAGCATGTTGCCGACTACGGCGATGGCAAGGGACGGCACGATAGGAAGGCCGAAGCCTACGGCGTAGGGAATGGCCCCGCGAAGTTCGATCAGCGGCACCATCGACACAAGGAACACTATGAGATACTTCTTCAGCATGGTCACATCAGCAGCATAGCCGCAAAGCCAACGGCAAGGGCCACGAGGCAGTTGACCGTCTTGGCGGCAAGGAAGCCCTTCTTGCTCTCGGCGAAAAGCGGCAGCGAGGCATGGCCGTCCTGGCTGATGCAACTGGCCAGCAGCACGGGCATGGGCACGACTCCCGCGGCGTAAAGGGTTACGAACACGAGATGCGGCCCCGATTCGGGAATGATGCCGACAAGGGTCGCAAGTATTATCATCCAGGCCGTGTTGGAGCTGATCCAGGAAGTGATATCCAGGAAATGAAGCCCGGCGCCAAGCAGCACCAGCACGCCGAAAGTCCACAAAAAGACCGAGGGAAGGTGCCTCCGGACTATATGGTGCCAGAGATGCTCCTCGACGAAATGGTCCCTTCCGAAAACCAGCACCCCCAGCACGATCAGGCTGAGCACGCCGAAAAGCCAGTACATCCACTCCTCGCTGAGAAGGTTCACAAGAAGCCCTGCGGGGGCCTCTCCGGTCCCCTCCACATGCTCCTCATGCTCCAGCATCCCGGATAGGAGCGCCACGAGAAAAAGCACTACGCCGGCCAGCATGGCCACCCTCTTCCAGCCGAAATGACGCCCGGCGCCATGGGTGGTCTCTTCCTCCCCGTGGACGGCGAATTCTTCCTTGCAGATGCTCTTCGGCGCCCCGGCAGGGTAAAGCAGGTCCACGACAACCCCGACGGCCACGGCCACGGCGAGCAGCACGAGGAACACCTTCACGGCATCACCGGGAATGGTCGCCAGCATGACGAAAGCCTCGTCGCCGGAAGAGGCTATCATCATGGCCACGAGGGCCCCGAAACTGATGATCCCGTGCGTATAAAGGGACACCGAAGCGAAACCTCCCATGCAGCCCGGAATGGCCCCGAGGAAGGCCGAGATCACGACCTGGCCAACACGGCTTCGGCGCAGTCCCCCGAAGAAATCGCCGCGCGACGAGATGTTCATCGACTCGATGAGCATCATCATCACGACGACGAGACCGGAAATGAGGACGGCGCTTCTAAGGGCGTCCAGAAGGATGTCCGCAATCTCCGCCATCAATCTATCACGCAGACTTTCATCTCTATGTCCTTTGAAGGACGGTCGCTGCCGTCAGTGGCGACAGCCTGGATCTTGGCGACCACATCAAGGCCGGTCTCAACTTCCCCGAACACGGTGTACTGACCGTCGAGGAAGGGAGTCCCGCCAAGCGAGGAGTACACATCCTTGCGTTCCGGGTCCATCTTGCCGGAGCCCTGCTCCTTGACCATGGCGCGGGCCTGCTTCTCAAGCTCTTCCTGAAGGGCGTAGAGGGCAGCCTGGTCGCGGTCGCGACGCATCTTCATGATCTCCTCACGGCGCTCCCGCACAAGGCCTTCGAACGCCGAGTTAAGGGCCTGGTACTCGAGCTGCTTTTCCAGCTGTCCCATCTCGCCCTGGGAATAGGTCTTGCCCCATACGATATAGAACTGGCAGCCGCTGCTGCGACGCTCCGGATTCACTTCGTCCCCCTGGCGTGCAGCCGCAAGCGCGCCCCTCTTGTGGAAAAGGGAGGGCACGAACTCGGCGGGAACGGTGTATCCGACGTCCCCGGCGCCGAGGGGCTTGCTCTTCGGAGCGCCCTTGCTCCCGGGGTCGCCGCCCTGGATCATGAAATCTTTTATGACCCTGTGGAAGAGAAGGCCGTCGTAAAAGCCTTCACGTGCGAGTTTAAGGAAATTGTCGCGGTGCAGGGGCGTCTCGTTGTACAGGCGTACGACGATATCGCCGAAGGATGTGGAAATCTTGACTTTGGCCATGTTCTCAGAATATTACGGCTGAGCCGGATGAAGGGACGAATACGTTGGCGGAGTGGGGGTAGCCGAACTTGTCGTAGTAACCGGTGTTCAGGACGGCCTGTACGGAAGGAGCGGCGCTCTTTTCGACCAGGGCGACTATGCACCCGCCGAGGCCGGCTCCGACTATCTGGCTGCCGAGCACTCCGGGAGTGGCGTTCAGGAGGTCGCACAGGGCGTCTATCCTCTCCGTCGAGCAGTTGTATCCCCCGCCGATGCGGGACACGTCGAATTCCAGCGCGGCGAGTTCCTCCAGCCTGCGGTCGGAAAGGTGGTCGTCGACGAGCCGGTCGCCGTCGTGGCTTATCTTCATCATGTCGCCCAGCGCGACGTAATTGCCGCGGGAAAGGTAATCAAGGCACTTTTTCGAGCGCATGCACTCTGCAACGCCGAACATCGTCACGCCCCGAAGGTCATAGAAGCCCGGATCGGCGTGGCTCGCAAAGATCTGCGAGATGCGGGCGGAGTACTCCGGGAGGGCCTTCACGAGTTCTTCGCGGGTGGCCGCCTCGGGCAGGACCTTCAGCATCCTGTAGATGGAAGAGAAGGGCCGGATCTCGGCGATATCGCGGAACTCATGCATGTCGTACTCCGGGAAGCGCTTCTTCAGGATCATGAAGGCGAACTCATATGCGGCCACCTTCGAATTGAAGACATCCTTGCTGCCCTCGGACTTCTTCGCCTTGGTGCAGGTGTCGGCGACGATGATGGCGTACCTGTCCGAGAACGGGACGCTCTCCCCTACCCTGAACGGCTTGAAATCAAGGTGCGTGATGCAGCCCTTGCGGGAGCATTTCATTGCCGCATGGTCGCCGGCGCCGCCGCGGGAGCCGACGAACCATTCGCCTTCGCCGCAGAGGTCGATGAACCTCTGGCGGGAGATATTCATGCAGTTGAGCGCGACCACGGCCTCGCTGACCGCGACCACGATGCTCGAAGAGGAAGAAAGGCCCGCGGCCAGAGGTATGCAGCCGCTGGAGGCCATGTTCATGCCGCAAAGGGGCATTTCGCTCTCCAACTGGAAGCGGAGGACGGAGGACTTGACGTAGTTCACCCAGTCGCCGCGGCTCTCCTTGAGCGCGGCAACGACAGGCTCGGCGTCGAGATAGCCCAGCCAGTCGGAATGGTCCGCAAGGGCCAGGGTCCCGCCGATGGAGAAACTCCGCTCGGGGAACTGCGGGTCCACGTTGGCGATGTGCACCTCGTCATCGGGGCGCATCGAAGTGACGAATACTATGTCGCGGTCTATGGCCATGACGTTGATGCCGCCTCCGCGGTGGTCTATATGGCGGCCCATGAGGTTCACGCGGCCAGGGGAGCGCGTTATCATGACCTTCTCGTCGCCGTAGCGGGAGATGAAGAATTCGAGCAGCCCGATGTAGCGCTCCCTCTGTCCTCCGGCCGCGTCGCCGTAGATGTCCGCGAGCGTCGCGTCGAGGGCGCCGGAGCGCAGGTCCTCGATGAAACGGGAAGCGCTGCGCATGAAATGCAGGCCTATTTCGCGGAGTTCGGGCTTGGTGCTGAAGGTCAGCATGTCTTCGGGGTCGGCGATCTCATGCAGCAGGGCCTCTCCCTTCTGCGCGAAGTATTCGAGGGTGTCCGTGAGGTAAATCTCGCCCTGGGCATTGTTGCTGCCGAGGGTACCGAGGGCCTCGACCGCCGCTCCGAGATCGAAGCAGTAGAGGGCCGCATTGGCGTAGGGAGTCGAAAGCACGTCTTTCGCGGTGAAGGTCTTTCCAGCCAGTTCCATGCTTCCGGCCGGGGCCTTGTCGAGAGCCATGCGGAGCACCTTGCGGCTCTTCTTCTCGTTGAGACCGAGCCCCTTCAGGGCATCCTCCCAGGTGGAAGGGTCCTTCCCGGCAAGGGACATAAGGGCCGCGTCGGCCATCTCAACGATGCCGCAGGGCTTGCCACCGGAGACCATGACATGGCCTCCCTGGGGGTTCGCCGCCAGGGGCAGCACTCCCCAGACTGACTTGGCCTTGTCTGCCTTGGCGAGCAGTTCGGAAATGACGTTCGGGGAGATTATCTTGTCCCCCATCGAAATGATGACGGATCCGTCGAAGCCTATGGAGCGCAGGGCGTTCAGTCCGCACAGGGCGGCGTGACCGGTGCCCTTCTGTTCCTTCTGATAGACGTAGAATACGCCTTCTTCACCGTCGAGGGCATCCATAACGGTCTGGGCCATGTGCCCGACCACCACTGCAAAGCGGCTCACTCCCGCTTCGCGCATGGAGCGCACGATCCTCCTGACAACGGGCACTCCCGCGCAGTCAAAACATACTTTATTCTTGGAATTGTCGTTCATCCGGGTTCCTTTCCCGGCACAAAGGATTACGGCTGCTGAATTCATGGACAGTCTGTTATAATTAATCTGCGAATCTACGAATATTCGCGCGATTCTACAAGACCGTAATCACCAGCGGATATGCGCCTTCATTGAGATAGCCGTCGTGCACGTCCGGGAGATAGTACACCGGATAGAGCTGGAACACCTTGTCGGACAGACGCTTATTCTCGGCGATCTTGGCCGAGAAGTCGGCGGACTTGTATGCTGAAGGGTGACATGCCCATGCCATGAACTTGCCGTTGACTTTCATCCCTGTGCGGAAGGGGTCGTAGGTGATGGTTCCATCGCTCCCGACAAGGAACTGTATGTATGCCGGAGGATCCTCCATCCAGCCTTCGGCGGCATAGTCCTCGGCCATGAGGCCGGCGCGGAAGGGATCGACGACACGGTAAGCCTCGGTTTCGGCCGCCTTCAGGATGTCCGTTTCGTAGGCGTTGTCGAACATGCAGTAATCCATGACCGTAGCCCTTCCGAACGGCTCGAAGGTAAGGCGCCGGCTGGCCGTGACAAGGAGTTCCCCCCTTCCCGACGGAGTCAAGTCATCCTTAATCTTCAGCACCAGGCGGTACTTCCCCGTGAGGGACATCTTCCCGAGGTCGGAAATCCTTATCTGGACGTTGCTGGTAAGAGACCCGTCCGGGAAAACGACATTCGGCGTAAGAAGGGAAAAAATAGTACCCGGATCCTCGAACCCGTCCGGTTTACCGGTCGTCAATTCTATCTTGGCAACGTTCACTCCGAAGCCGGAACGGTGTATGGGAATGAGCATGCGCCCCTCATCCTCGGGTCCCACCTCGACATAGACGATTCCGGACGGGAACGCGAAACCGTCGGCCCCATCATACAGCGCGGCGACATTGCCGTCGCTGCAGGAGACTGCGGCAAGTATGGTTGCGACGAGTATGAGAAGCTTTTTCAGTTTCATTGCTTGTAGGGGTTCTGGTCCGAGGCTGAAATAGCGGGATTGTTGTCAATCTCGGCCTGAGGGATCATCATTATGCACTCGATATAGTCCGACGGGAAGGCCATGTACTCCGGATATTTGCTGAGCAGGTCCGTATGGTTGCTCGGCTCCGTGCCTACGGTCCAGCTGCGGGTCCACTCGCGGCCCAGCCTCTGGATATCCCAGATGCGTCCAGCCTCTCCCCAGAGTTCTATGCGCCGCTGGAGGAGGATCTCGTCGAGGAGTGTGGTGACGGTCCCGACGGAGCCGAAAGTCTGCTCGTCACTGTCGGAGAGGGCCGCCAGACGTGCCGCATAGCCGCTGTCACGCAGGGTCCCGAGAGAAGAAAGGACAGCCCTGGCCTCGGTGTACCTCTTCAGGCGGCAGAGGGCTTCGGCCCTTATGAGGCAGGCCTCTTCCTTGCGCATGAAGATATAATCCCCGGCATAGGTCTTCTGGTCCTTCCACTGGAACTTGAACTGGTTGTAGTCGATGTTCGGACCGTACTTCCAGTCCTTGCGGGGCTTGCCTATGTTGCCGTTCCACCAGCCTTTGCGTATGTCCGTGTCCGGAATTTGCGAATAAAGCCAATTGCTTATGCACTTGGGAGATTCGGCAGCGTAATAGACGTCCGTGCATGCGTCCATATGGGCCCAGAAAGAACCGAACACCCGGGACTGGTCGGTGATTATGCGCATGGCCCACATGACCGACGGGGAATCGGCTGAATTGAAGGGGGTCTGGCCGGTGGTCCATTTCTTGGTCGAATCGTCGAATGTTCCCTTTACGACGGTGGCGCCTTCGCGTGTCAGCATCTCGCAGCCGGGCTTGGACATAGCCTTGGCAGCGGCCTTCTCGGCGGCGGCCCAGTCATTTTCAACCAGGGCAACGCGGGCTTTCAGCAGCCACGTAGCGCAGGAATCAAGGTGAGAGATGTCATCCTGCCCAAGGCCGGATTCAGCAAAAAGGGCGAGGGCGTCGTCAAGATCCTCATCGATCCTGTCATAGACATCCTGCACCGTCCCGCGCCCCTTTCCGCGGGAAGAATTGACCGTAGGTTCGGTATAAACCGGAACTCCCGGCAGGGTCTCGTGGCCTTTCAGCGTCTGCTGGAAACTGCGCACGAGGCCGAAATAGGAAAAGGCGCGTATGGCATATGCCTGGGCCAGGAGATTCTTTATCCTCGCGGCGTCCCCCTCGACCGTGGAAGCAGCGGAAAGGATATAATTTGCGTTGCCGATAAGGAGGTAGAAATACTTCCAGGTGAAATAGCTGCGCCAGATGTTGCTGGTGTAACGGGAGCGCATGTCGTAGGTGTAGTCCTTCCAGAACCATCCTGCGCCCTGGGCCGTATGGACCATGTCCTCCCCCATCACCTCGGCGGCAAGCGTGACTGCCATGTTGCCGAAGGTCTGGTGCGTATTGGCCGACAGGAAGTCTATCCTGTTATACATGGTCGCGTAAATGCCGTCCAAGGCAACCGCCATGCCGTCCGCATCCTTGAGTATCTCATCCTTGGAAACCTCATCCGAAGGTTCTGTCTCCATCAGGGAAGAACAACCGGCTGCAAAGGCCGCGAGAAGAATCAGGAAGAAGATCTTTTTCATGGCCGTCAGAATTTAAGGTCAACGCCGATGGATACTATCCTGTTGGGCGTATAAGAATAAGAAGTGGAACCGCTGAAAGTCGCCTGGGGGTCCATGCCCTTCAGATGTGTCAGCAGGCAGAGGTTGTCGGCCGACAGGAACACCCTCGCCGAAGAAATCTTCATCTTCGCGCTGAACGGCGCGGGCAGCGTGTAGCCGAAACGCAGGTTCTTCACGCTGAGGTAGGATGCGTCTATGAGGAAGCGGTCGCTGATTATTGCGGTGGATGTAGCCGTCGCCCTCGGCACGTCCGTGACCTGACCCGGGGCGGTCCACGCCCTCAGGGCGTTGGCATGGTAGCCCTGACCGACGAAGCTGGGCTCCATCAGGTTGTAGTAGCGGGTATCATGGATCTTTCCGCCCAGCGACCATCCCAGCAGGAAATTCATATCGAAGCCCCTCCAGCGCAAGGTGGAGGAAAGGGATCCGTAGATTTTCGGGATGCGGCTTCCGAGCAGGTATTTGCTGGACGACGCCTCGGTGGTGGAGTTGGTAATGTACTCCGACCCGGGAATCATCGCGCCGGAGGCATCCTTTTCGTAAGCCATGTAAAGCTGTTCGCCCGTAGCCGGGTCGACACCGGCGCTGCGGGCCATGTAGAAGGTATTCATCTCCTCGCCTTCCCGGATGATATAAACCCCGTTGACTATGTCTTCTCCCTCATCGGTAAGCTTCAGCACCCTGTTCCTGAGAGTCGAGGCCGTAAGGGATACATTCCACCAGAGATCCTTGTCGGAGAAGATGTCATATCCGAGGGTAAGGTCCATCCCGCTGTTGGCCAGGGATCCCACGTTGTCATAGAATCCGCTGAACCCCAGAGATATGGGCATGGGCTTGAGGAGCAGCATGTCAGTGGTGAGGCGCCTGTACAGTTCGACGGTGCCGGACAGGCGTCCCAGAAGTCGGAACTCGGCACCTACATTCAAGTTGCCGTTCTTCTCCCATGTCACGTCGAGATTCTCCACGGATTCGATCATCGCGCCGCCGAAAGCAGCGTTCGCGTAGGACATGTCGTAGAGGGACTGCCAGGCGTAGTATGTGTTCACATCGTCATTGCCCTGCACTCCGTAGCTGGCTTTGAGCGTGACGTTGTCGATCCATGGGACATCCTTCAGGAACGGCTCCTGCGAGATTCTCCAGGACGCGCCCAGCGACCAGAAGAGGCCGCGGCGGTTCGTGCGCAGGAAGCGCGACGAGGCGTCCGTGCGGGCGCTGGCTGAGAAATAATACTTGTCGGCGAAGTCATAGTTCAGGCGGGAAAGCCATGAATCGATGGCGTAGTTGTCGGCCGCCGAATGCGAACCGGCAACGGTCGAGCCCATGGCCAATTCGTCATAGCCGTCGAAACTGAAGCCGGTCTTCTCCCCCATCAGATAGCGCAAGTTGTAGTGGTAGAACTCATGGCCCGCCATGGCATCGAAATGATGCCCGCCGAAGTCCTGCTTCCATGTCAGCAACTGGTTCCATGTCCAGCTGGTCATGCGCGTGTTTTCCTTGCGCAAGCGCCCGGTCCCGGCGGCATTGCCGTTATGCCGGTTGAAGTTGACGGTGGTATATGTGTTGACATCGTCGGCTCCGAAATTGGTGGTCAGCGCGAACGCTTTCCACTTGAGGGCGGCATGTCCCCGAACTCCGGCCGTGCCGGCAAGGCTGTAGTAGCCGTCATCGAAGAGCGTCGCGACGCAGTTCTTGTTGTTCTGGGCCCCGGCGGGACGCGAGACACCGTAGTCGAAGGCCCTGCGGCCGTTTTCCACCACGACGCTCCCGTCTGCCGAGCGTTTGTAGACAGGATAGATAGGAGCCATCATCATGGCCGAATACCAGACGTTCGTGATGTTCGAGCCCGAGGCTCCGAGATAGTCGCTGCGAGTGTCGGCATAGCTGAGGTTCAGCCCGAAATCGAACCACTCCTTCGGGGTGAAGTCGGCATTGACCCGGGCGGTATAGCGCCTGAAATGCGTGGTTTTCAGCGTGCCGTCCTCATCCAGGCAGCTCAGCGAAGCGAGATACTTCGCCCGCTGGGAAGCGCCGCTCACGGAAAGCTGGTACTCCTGCCGCAGGGGGAAGCGCTCCATGGCTTCGTCCAGCCAGTCTTCAGACCATCTCAGCGAAGCTCCGGGGACGATCTTCCCGTCGGCGGTGAAAAGATCCTCTGCGGCTTTATCATATGGATTGTACATCCCGGAAGTACCAAGGATGGACGAAGCGAGCATGGAAGGAGTCTTTCCGGCCGCTACCGCCGGCATCTGGCCTTCTGTATGCACAAGGTCGTTATAGAAGGCCCTGTACATATATTCCATATAATCCTTCGTACCGAGGGTCTCATATCTCGGTACGGCCGGAGAGACATGTCCGAGCCGGGCGCTGAGCTGGACGGAGACGGAGTCGTCGCCGGCCTTGCCGCGGCGGGTGGTGACGAGCAGCACCCCGTTCGCCCCGCGGGCCCCGTAAAGGGCTCCGGCGGAAGCGTCCTTCAACACGGAAACACTTTCTATATCATTGCTGTTCAGAGTGCTCAAGTCGCCGTCGTAAGGCACTCCGTCGACCACGACAAGGGGCGAGCACGACGCGTTTACGGACCCGAATCCGCGTATGCGTATGTCCGAGCCGCTTCCGGGTTGACCGCTGCCGGAAGTGGCCATCACCCCGGCGACCTGCCCGTCCAGCATCTTCGTGACATTGTCCGCGGCGCGGTCGGAAATCTTGTCCGGGCCGACCACTTCGGCGCTGCCCGTGAAAGACTCCTTCTTCGTGGTCCCGTAAGCCACGACTATGACGTCGTCCAGCACCCTTTTCTCAGGCTCGAGGGAAACGTTGATTGTTCCTTCACCGCCGACAATGCGCTTCTGCGGACTCATCCCGAGACATGAATACTCGAGGGTCCCGCCCACCGGGACGCTTATCCTGTAGCGTCCTTCGAGATCGGTGATCGCGGAATTCCGGCGGTCGGCGGTAAAGACCGCCGCGCCGGGAAGGGGTGATCCGTCAGATGCATCCCGGACCGTACCCGAGACGGCTACGACGCCTGCAGGAGCCGTGCCCGTCTGGGCAAATATGCTGCCCACAAAGGAGCAGCATATCGCCAGAAAGATGCAGACGAATCTACGCATTATTCCTTGATACAACGTATTGCAGCGCCGTAGGGACGGTTGAGCCCGCCTTCGGAAGCCGGATTGCCCCAGGCCATCTGCTCGGGCACGAAGAGTGCGCCGCTGACTGAGGCCGTATGGTACATCGCGCCACCTGCCACACCCTCAAGGGTGCCGTTGGTCGGGTTGCGACGTCCCGCGAAGGGGAACCACCATTCCTTGCCGGAACCGAAATCCTTGTAACGGAAGCCTATGCTGTATTCGTCATCGTACTCGATGAACCAGGGGTAAGTCTCGTCGTAATTGAGGCTCACACGGTTGCCCTCGCCGTCGGTCGTCCAGCCGGCCTGGTTGAGGTTGCCGCCTTTCTTGTACTGTTTGCGGAAGCCCCAGGGAGCGCCTGAGACGGGGACCTTCCAGCCTTCGGGACAAGGGTCGTAGATGGTCTTGTGTCCGCTCTTGCCACCCCAGAGATCGTCATTCTGGAGTGCGGCGTCAGGAGTAAGCCAGTCGACGCAGGGCCAGGCAGATGAAGGGGCGGTATAGAAGGTGGTAGGATTCGCGATGGAGAGGGCCAGGGTCGTCGTCACATGGTCATCAAAGGAGGGACGCTGCTCGATTATATCGTATAGCTGGTTGCCTTCGGCGTCGTAATAAGGACGCACGACGGAGGCATCCACCCTGGATGAACCTATGAACGGATCCTTTCTTCCCCACTGATAGAGAGTACCGAAAGCATCGGCGGAGTATTTGACGTTGCTGCGGGCTCCGAGGTCCCTGCCCATGAAGGTATAGGACTTGCTGTCGGTGTCCGTCCATGTCATGGCGTCGGAGTCGGGATTGTAATCAGTGACCCAGACATGCCAGCTCCAGACAATTTCATCTCCGGAAAGGGCCGCCACAAGGGCGTTGCCGCTCTTGCCGGAAACGGTCTTGACGACGACGACTCCCTCGCTCCCGTTCGCAGAAACGGCGCCGATCATTCCTTTCTCATCTTCCCATAGAAGCTTGGCGGAAGAGAAGGACAGGGCGTCGGCCGAGTTGCCCTTGACTGCCTTGATGGTCAGGGTCGAGCCGGGGGCGACTATATGGCAGTTGGCGGCGCCGGCCATCTCGGTGATGGCAGTGACCGAGTAATTGACCGAAAGAGAAGCCGTACGGTCCTTGGAGTCCTTGACCGTAATGTCCAGTTTCACGGAAGAGGGAATGGATGCCGGAGCCGTGATGGTCACATCGACGCCCGAATTGTCGGCTGCAACCTGGCTGCGGGCCGACCATCCGGAAGGCATCGAAAGTGTCGGCACGGTCACCGCTCCATGGGCTCCTCCGACCTTGAACGGAACGGTCACGGATCCGCCTGGTTTCAGCGCGATCGAGCTGACCGTGGTGCTGAGGGCGAGAGGCTCGGACTCTGCCACGGTGATGACGGTCTCGTCGGTCGCCTCACGCTTGTTGGCAGGATCGACGACCTTGACCGTAACCTTTACGGGGGTCCCGTCGGAGAAGGCGGGAGCCGTAAACTCGACCGTTCCCTGATAATCTTCGCCGGCCTTGACGAAAGCAGATGCTTCGTCCACGGAAACGGATGTACTGAGAGCCAGGACGGCGCCTTCAATACCCGTTACGGTGAAGGGCAGGCTGATGCTCTCGCCGGGACCAAGTTCATAGCTGTCCGAAGCAAAGAAAACATTTAATTCACCGAGCTTCGGTCCCTTTTCCTCGGGTTCGCAAGCCACCCCCAGGACCAGCAGGGCCCCGGGGAGGATCATCTTAAGTAACTTGTTCAGAAATCTCATCTGACGACTTTATTCTTTCACGCAACGTACACCGAGTTCGTAACCTGCGTTGTAGTTGCCGGTGTTGTTGATCTTCTGGGTAGAGATACCGATAACGCCCATGCGGAAATAGCTCTTGGTCGCAAATGTGTCGGGAGTAGTGGTCCAGATGCGGCCGTACGCATACCCGGAAGCGCCTACGTTCATCGAAAGGGCGCCGCCATGGGCGACCTCACCACGGGCCGGGAAGGCATAGGTCTTGCCGCCTACTGCAACATTCCAGCCCAAGAAATCCACATTCGCGGTGGACTCGCCCTTGTATACCTTCTGGGTATTGGCGTCGGCGATGACGTCCGCATTCGTAAGGAACCCGTAGGCAGCCGTCTCACCTACTTTCCAGCCTGCAGGGCAGGGGTCGTAAAGCCCCTTGTTGGCACCACCCCACCTGGCCTTGAAAGCCTCCTGGTCGAAGCCTTCGTTGGCGAAATCGGTGGTGATCCAGGAATAGTTGCCGTTGCCGACACCGGAGAAATGGGTCAAGGGATTCTCGATTCCGTACTGGGTGTTGTCGATGTTGGCGCAGGCCTCGACCTTGCGGGCGATTTCATTTCCGTCGATGTCGTACATCTTCTTGTAAACGGCAAGCTCGAGGGTGGATCCGGCAAAACCGGTGTTGCGTCCCCACTCGTAGAAGTTGCCGATGACGGCATCGGTTCCGATTACGTTGCTGGTGGCACCGAGCTCACGGTCCATAATCACATAGTTTTCGTAATTGATGGGATTCGCCGCAGGATCGTAGTCGGTTACCCAGAGAGTCCAGTTCCAGAGGATCTTGTCGTCGGCTGAAATGGCCGAGACGACTGCGTTGCCTTCGGTCTGGGGCTTCAGGACCACGAAGATGGCTCCGTCGTGGACGAGGACCTTCTCGACGAGCCCCTTGGCGTCCTGCCATACGAGTCCGGCCTTCGCACCGTCTATCTTCTCGGTGCTGTTGCCCTTCAGCATGGGGATCTTCGCGAATGCGCCGGGCTTGACTATGAAGCAGTTGGCGGCGACGTCGAAAGCCTGGAAGTTGTCCGGGAGAAGCCCCTTGACGGTGACCGGCTGCTCGAACACCCTGCCGTTGGCCGGATCCTTGACCGTGATAGTGACGACGAACTCGGACTCTTCGAAGACAATATCGGGAGCGGTGACTTCAAGTTCGATGCTGTGTCCGTCTTCGGAAACACTTGCCTTGGCGTCATATTCAGTACCTTCATACTCTGCGAACACGTC
>JAEEIQ010000010.1 GCA_016281435.1 Bacteroidales bacterium | reverse complement strand
TCGTGATGACAGGCACCGCCTGTCGGTCACCGACATATCCGACTATCCCACACATATCGCTGCAATTGATATGGATTTACGGATGGCGGACCTGCATGAAGACGCTACGGCGAGCGCCCCTTTACGTAATCTAGCCATAACCTATGTCTATAAAACCCGGAAGGCCGTACGGCGACGGCTCCTCCGCGGTGCAAAGGTAAGAATAATATTCGATTTCCATGTCCTAAGTGAACATTATTGCCCGTGAAAAGCAAAATTTCTATATTTGTATCTGTATGACGTATTGGGACCCGCTGCGGAAGAAAGAAGTGGCTGCCACGCCAGAGGAAAAGGTGCGGCAGTGGTTTATCGGCGTTCTCTCGGAGGGGCTCAAAGTCCCCATGCACCTTATGATGAGCGAGACGGGCTTCACTTTCGGGGCCAAGCGCTACCGTGCCGATATCCTGGTGTGGGACAGGCAGGGCAGGCCACTTGCGGTTGTGGAGTGCAAGGCGCCGCAGATCAAACTTGATGCGGAAGTTGCCCGGCAGGCCATGCGCTACAACGCCGTGCTCGACGTCATGCTGATAATACTGACCAACGGGGAAAGCACGCTTGCATTCAGCAGGGAGGCGGATAGTTTTCGCCCCTTGCATGAACTCCCCACGTATGAACAGATGCTATGCCTTCGATGACCCCACAGTTCCTTGACAGGAAAATATTCCGCATAGTCGGTGATATAGCCGCCCTCAAGGGGGTGCGGGCCTTTGTCATCGGCGGCTTCGTGCGCGACTGCTTTCTCGGCAGGAAATGCAACGACATAGATATCGTAGTCGAAGGAAGCGGAATTGATTTCGCCCGCGCGGTAGGGGAAAAGACCGGCAAATACGTCTCTTATTTCAAGAACTTCGGCACCGCGATGCTGCGCTTCGAAGGCGATGAGATTGAATTCGTCGGGGCCAGGAAGGAATCGTACCGCCGCGAATCCCGCAAGCCCATAGTCGAAAACGGCACGCTCGAGGATGACCAGAAGCGACGGGACTTCACGATCAATGCGATGGCCTTCAGCCTCCAACCGGATTCTTTCGGCGAACTCGTGGATCCTTTCGGAGGCATAAAGGACCTCAACGAAGGCATTATCCGGACTCCGCTCGATCCTGATACGACCTATTCCGACGACCCCCTGCGCATGCTCAGGGCTGTCCGTTTCGCCAGCAAGCTAAGCACTCCCGACCATGTTTTCCGCATAGTCCCGGAATCGATGGACTCGATGCGCAGGATGGCGGACCGCCTGCAGATCCTCTCGAAAGAGCGCATCTGCGATGAACTTGACAAGATGCTCCTCACTCCCCGGCCTTCAATGGCTTTCCGCCTTATGGACGAGGCTGGACTGCTGAAATACATACTTCCCGAACTCTGTGCCCTCAAGGGGGTTGAAACCATAGATGGCCGCGGCCACAAGGAGAACTTTTCACATTCCCTCGCCGTGCTGGATAATGTTGCCGAGGTTGACGGAGGCAATCTATGGCTCCGTTGGGCGGCTCTCCTGCACGACATAGGGAAACCGGCTTCGAAGCGCTTCGATCCGTCTGTCGGATGGACTTTCCACGGCCATGACATCATAGGGAGCAGGATGATACCACGGATATTCTCCTCGCTGAAACTTCCCCTCGACGAAAAGATGAAATACGTCAAGAAGCTGGTATGGCTGCACCTGAGACCCATCGCCCTGGTCGATGACGAGGTCACTGATTCGGCCGTGCGGCGGCTTCTTTTCGATGCGGGGGATGATATTGATGACTTGATGGTCCTTTGCAATGCGGACATAACCTCGAAGAATCCGGCAAAGGTGGCCCGCATCCGGGCCAATTTCGAGATAGTCAAGCGGAAACTCGTGGAGGTCGAGGAAAAGGATGCGATACGCAATTTCAAGAATCCCATAAGCGGTGATTACATCATGGAATTATTCGGGATCGGGCCTTGCGCGCAGATTGGCATTTTGAAAGAGGCTGTCAAGGAGGCCATACTGGAAGGCGAGATAGGCAACAATTTCGAAGAAGCCGATGCACTGATGCGTAAGAAAGCCCTTGAAATGGGCCTGAAACCACTCTCATGAGTCTCGTCGGGAAATATCTTCAGTATATAGGGACGGTACGGCGCTATTCTTCGCGTACGGTTGCCGTCTATGAAGACGTACTGGAAAGGTTCGAGGCCTTTTGCGGGCCCTACCCGCAGTCCCTGACTCCGTCGCTCATCCGAAACTATGAAGTCAGCCTGATTGATGGGCAGCGGCTGAGTGAAAAGACGGTCAACTTGCATCTCAGTGTGCTTAGCGGCTTTTGCCGCTACCTTGTCCGCGAGGGAGAACTCGGCTCCAATCCGGTCCGGCTGGTCGCCCGGCCGCGGCAGCCGAAGCAGCTTCCGGTCTTCTATAGGAGCGAGTCGATGCAGGCATATTTCCGCGATACTGAGTTCCATGCCGGAAAGGAAGCGCTGGACATACTTCTGCAGTCCGGAGAGAAAGCACGGAAGGATTTCTATGACAAGCGTCTGTCGAGGATGATAATCTCGCTGCTCTTCGGCACCGGAATCCGCCGATCCGAGCTTATAGGCCTGCGGAGGGATTCCGTCGATGCGGGACGGCGGGTACTTCGTGTAAGGGGTAAGGGTGACAAAATGCGTGAAATTCCCCTTGTGCCTTCATTGTATGAAGAAATTTCACTATATTTACAAGCAGCAGACTCGGTGTTCGGCGTTGCAGCTGCGGACGGTCCGTTGCTGAGGACATATTCCGGCTCTCCTTTATATCCCGTATTCGTGGACAGGGTCGTGAAGTCCGCCCTCGGCGGTGTCCCCGACATAAGCGTAAGGAAGTCGCCGCATGTGCTCAGGCACACCATCGCGACCGAATTGCTGGATGACGGGGCCGACCTGAACTCAATCAAGGAGTTGCTCGGACATTCCTCGCTGGCGGCCACGCAGGTGTACACGCACAACAGCATCGAGAGGCTGAAAAAAGTGTATAACAACGCCCACCCCAGGGCAAAAAACGAAGGTGAAAATGGAGATCAAGATTAAAAGCTTGAAATTCGACGCCGACCAGAAGCTGGTCGAGTACGCCGAGAAGAAGATCTCGAAACTCGAGAAGTTTTTTGACAACACCGGTGATGCAGAGCTCACCCTGTCCGTACTTCACGAACCCGAGAACAAGAATGCTCACCTCAGACTCCACATCCCCGGAGAGGATCTTATCATCGAACGTCAGGCAAAGACCTTCGAGGAAGCAATTACCGAGTGCGTGGATCTCATGAAAGAGAAAATGACCCGCGCCGTAGAAAAACGTTTCGACAAGTAGGGAGCCGGCCCGACATGGCAAAAACCGCCGTCGACGCAGGCTCCGTATGCCGTTCCTTGTCTGAAGACGCCCGAAAAGGCGTCTTCAGGCCTGTCTATCTGTTGATGGGCGACGAGCCCTATTATCCGGATCTTCTCTGCCAGACCATCATAGACAACTGCATAGACGAGAGTTTCAAGGACTTCAACGAACTGATATGTTATGGAGGCGAGGTCAACGCCTCGCAGGTGATCAGTTCCGCCAGACAGTATCCCATGATGTCCGAAAGGCTCCTTGTGGTGGTCAAGGAGGCCCAGATGATGAAGGACCTTGAGACGCTTGCCGTCTATTGCGCGGAGCCGCTCGACTCCACCGTCCTGGTCATCCTGATGCACAAGGCTTCGGCCGACAAGCGAAAAGCCCTTTACAAGGCCGTACAGAAGACAGGTGCCATACTGGAAAGTCCGGCGCTCCGGGATTACGAAATCCCGCGATGGATATCGTCATATTACTCTTCCCGCGGACTCCAGATCACCGAAAGGGCTGCCGCATTGCTTGCAGAGTCCGTCGGAACGGATCTCGGGAAAATCGCTGCGGAGACGGACAAGATGCTGAAAAGCCTTCCCGAAGGCACCGTCAGCATAGGAGAGGAGGATGTGGAGAAGAACGTCGGCATCAGCCGGCAGTTCAACATTTTTGAACTTTCGCATGAGCTTTTTGCGCGTAATGCGCCGAAAGCCGTGAAAATCGCTACGCACCTGGGCACTGCCGCGCGTTTCGCCATGCCCATGGCCGTCAGCGCCCTTTACACACAGTTCTATCGTCTTTTGAAGTTCGGAGCCTTGCTCTCGGTCAATCCCCGCCCGTCCAACGAGGAGAAGGCTGCCGTGCTCGGGGTCGCGCCGACGCCGTTCTTCCTTCGGGAATATGAGACCGGTGTCCGGAATTATCCCCTTCAGAAGTCGATGGCTGTAATGGCCTTGCTGTGCGAGTACGATTACCTTGGAAAGGGAGGAGACGGCGGTACTCTTCCAGCAGGTGAACTGCTGGTGGAACTTTGTCTGAAAATTTTGAATATCTGATAAAATGGCATTGATTCAATGTAAGGAAGTCTGTAAGAACTTCGGAGAAAAAGTGGCGCTGGACCATGTCAGCCTCGATATCCCGGAAGGCAAGATCTTCGGGCTGCTGGGGCCTAACGGGGCCGGAAAGACAACACTCATCCGTATCATTAACCGGATAACCATCCCTAATGGGGGAGAGGTCCTGTTCCAGGGCCATCCCATCCTTCAGGACGATGTGGAAAAGATAGGCTATATGCCGGAAGAACGTGGCCTGTACCGCAAGATGAAAGTCGGGGAGCAGGCGATGTATCTCGCCCAGCTCAAGGGGATGACATCCCGTGATGCCCGCGTTTCGCTGAAAGAATGGTTCGTGCGCTTTGGCATACAGGATTGGTGGGACAAGAAGGTGGAGGAACTTTCAAAGGGCATGGCCCAGAAGCTGCAGTTCATTACGACCGTGGTCCACAGGCCCTCGCTCATGATACTGGATGAGCCTTTCTCCGGCTTCGATCCGGTCAATGCCGATGTCATCCGCAAGGAGATACTGCGACTCAAGGATGAAGGGGCGACTATTATCCTTTCGACGCACAACATGGAGTCCGTCGAAGAACTCTGCGACGACATCGCGCTCATAAACCGTTCGAAACTGGTGATAACCGGTTCCGTCGAAGGCATACGCAGGGAGTACGGCAACAATAATGTCGAATTGGCGTACATAGCGGATGACGGCCTGCACACCGAGGTCCTGCCGGCCATGAGCGACGGCGTCTCGACGCTGCGGTCCTGCCTCGACAAGGGCCTCAGGATAGTTTCATACAAGGAACTCATGCCGAGGATGAACGACATTTTCATCAAGCTCGTTAAAGGGGAGGAAGAAAAATGAAACTCAAGACTATAGGAATCATCATCCGCAGGGAATATCTCAACAAGGTCAGGAAAAAGAGTTTCCTCGTCACGACCCTGCTTGTCCCGCTGCTGGTTGCCGGCGGAATGATCGCGCTGATGGCGATAATGATGAATACGAAGGAAAAACTCAAGAAGGTCGCCGTCGTGGATCGATCTTCGATAGTGATCCCCATGCTTGAGGATACCGAGACCATCGATTTTGTCGATTATTCCGACTTCGAGGCGGACACGGTGAAGGCACGCATGGCGCAGCTTGGCATCGACGCCGTCCTCAGCGTTTCTCCTCTTGACGAAGAAAACAAGACTGTCTCCGCGGACATTACCTCACTGAAGCCCCTTGGCGTCGAAATGGCTGATATCATCAATGACCGCATCGACGATGCCGTCGAGAACTACCGTATCAAGTCATACGGCATCCAAGGCCTTGAAGATATCTTGAAGGAAGTGCGCACTCATGTACGTCTCAATGCCTACACGATAGACGAAAAGGGTAAGGAAACCGTCTCCGAGACCGGGGTGTATGCCATTGTCTCGATGCTTCTCGGCATAGTCATCATGCTCTTCGTCACACTGTTCGGCGGCATGGTGATGTCTGCGGTCATCGAGGAGAAGGCCAGCCGGGTCGTGGAAGTCCTGGTGAGTTCCGTGAAGGCGACTGAACTGATGTTCGGCAAGATAATAGGAATAGCCCTGGTTGCAGTCACGCAGTTCGTCCTGTGGGTCGTCCTGTCTGCCGGCATAATCGGAATAGCCGGTAGTTTCATGGGCAAGAACCTCATGGCCACGCAGCAGGACCCTGCCGCAATTGCTGAAAGCCTCGGCGTCAATGACGGAGCCGGGATGATGGCCGCGATGCAGGATACAGGGGTCGCAACCGTGATATCGACACTGCAGGGCATGCCGCTTGCGAAGATTGCCGTCTCGTTCCTTCTTTTCTTCATATTCGGATATATGTTGTATGCATCCCTCTTCGCCGCGATCGGCTCTGCCGTGGAGAACGAAGGGGATTCGCAACAGTTGCAGATACCGCTGACCATACCCCTTATGGTCGCATATATCATCGCAATCTACGCATTCCGGGCCCCTGACAGCCAGATTGCATTCTGGGGCTCCATGATTCCGTTCACTTCGCCCATAGTCATGATAGCGAGGATTCCTTTCGGCGTTCCCGATATCCAGATATGGATATCCCTGGGCGTGCTGGTCCTCACTTTCATTGCTGCGGCCTGGGTGTCTGCGAAGATATATCGTGTCGGCATCCTCATGTTCGGAAAGAAATCCACCTGGAAAGACTTATGGAACTGGTTGAAACAAAAATAGTCCTTGCCGCTGCGGCGGCATTCGCCATGCTTGTCTCCTGCGGCCCCTCGCAGCAGGAGATGAGCTGGCAGGCTCTTCGCATGGACGGCCACAGGACAGGCGTCACCGCTCCCAATGCGGATAATGTCGCTTCGGCTCTGGGCACTGTTGACGGGAACGTCTATACTTCCCCGAACGGGAAGGTGTTCAAGGACGGCGCGACCCCCGCGGTTGCGGCCATCATGCTGGAAGCCCAGCCTTCGATGGCGAGGCTCAAGGAAGTCATTGCCTACAGCGCGCGGAACATGGAAAAGCATCGCCCGGAAAGCGAGCTCTCCAACATGGCCGTCGACATCATCATGGAACAGACGGAAAAACTGACCGGCCGAAAGGTAGATGTCGGTATCCTCAATTTCGGGGGAATACGCACCACGATGCCTGCCGGACCCGTCATGCTCGACGATATCGTCTCGATGTTCCCCTTCAAGAACTATCTGACATACGTTGCGATGCCCGGTTCCGAACTCAGGCGCGTGCTGGAGTACATGGCGTCGCACAAGGTCGAGGTTCTCGGCGGGGCCAGGATAGTGATCCGGGACCATAAGCTCGTCAAGGCGGAAGTAGGCGGCAAACCAATTTCAGATTCGAAGGTTTACGGACTCGCCACGATAGATTTCCTCGTTGATGGAGGGGACGGCTTGAAGCTCGCCCGGGGCTGCCGGGACATGATCATCACCGATGTCAAGGTAATAGACGCCATTGAGCCATACATACGTGCGGTCACGGCCCGGGGTGACACCCTTGATTATAAGACGGACGGGCGCGTCATAATTGAGAAAACCCAGGAGGAGAAGAAATGAAAAGGATAGCTTTTGTTCTGTTGATGCCGCTGCTGGCGGTTCTCTCCTGCCAGCCTTCTTTTGTCATACTCCACGTCAATGACACCCACAGCCATCTCGAGCCGGAGCATTCCGGCCCGTACAAGGGGATAGGCGGAGCGATCGAGCGTGCCGCGTGCGTGGATTCTGTGCGGAAGGCCATGGGAAAGAACCGGACCCTGCTCCTGCACGCCGGTGATTTCAATCAGGGAACTTCATATTATTCAGAATTGGGCGGCAAGACGGAAATAGATATTGCCAATGCCATGGGATATGATTGCATAGTCTTGGGGAATCATGAATTCGACAACGGGATTGAAGATCTCGCAGCCAGGCTGGCCCGCCTCGAGTGTCCCGTCGTCTGCGCCAACATAGATGTCACCCCTTTCGAGCTTGCCAGTTACGTCACTCCCTATACGGTATTGAAGCGTGCTGGACGCAAGATAGGAATCATCGGGCTTACGAGCAACCTCAAGTCCAACGTCTCAGCCACGATCTCCTCCCGCATCCCGCAGTTTGACAACGTCGACGTCACGAACAAATGGGCCTCATTCCTTCACGAGAAGGAAAAATGCGACATGATCATACTCCTTTCCCATCTGGGATATAAGAATGACCAGGACATCATTCCATCGACGCATTACATCGACCTTGTCGTCGGCGGCCATTCGCACACTTTCGTCGATGATTTCATTTACGTCAAGGATGCTGACGGGAAGGATGTCCCCATCATCCAGGACGGTTGCTTCGGATACAATGTCGGACTGATTACGGTCGGTCAGCAGGCACCGTCCAGGATTTCGGCAAGGTCCCTGACGGGACGGTCAGAATAGCGGCTGAAAGTTGCAAGACAAAGAGGACAGGCGGTCGCTATGGCGTCCGCCTTGCTTGTATACAGGTTCTCCAGCGAGCCTTTCGTTATGGCCTCGCGGGCCTGGAAGTCGAGTGTCAGGGATCCGAGCGAACCGCCGCAGCAAACGCTTCCTTCGCGGGTCTTTGCCGCCTCGGAAAGATAAGCCGATTCTCCTATGAGGCGGCGGGGCGTTTCATAGATGCCGCTGCCCCGGCCGAGTTCGCATGGGTCGTGATAGACGTAGCATATGTCACCTTTCCTGAAGCTCAGCCTGCCCGCTGTTTCAAGTTCGCTGAAATACTCGGAATAATGGACGACCCGCACTCCGGGGAGATTGTATTTTTCCTTGAATATCCGATAACAGATAGGGCAGCTTAGGACAAGGGTGTCCGCGCCGGAGGCCCTTATTATTTCCTCGTTCTTGCCTATCATCTGCCTGGCTTCTTTCGTGCGTCCTGCTGTCAGCATCGGCCTTCCGCAGCAGATTCCTTCCTCCCTGTCCATCCACTTGTAGTCGACTCCGGCCTTCTTCAGGAGGGACTCCACGCTGCGGCCTATCCTCGGGGTCAGCCGTGACATGCAGCCTGCGAAATAAAGGACTTTCGCACCTTTCGCCCCTTCCGTGAGCGGCGCAATGTCGATCCCGGAATAATCTTGCCCCAGTCCGTATTGACGTGATTCCCTCTGGGCTATCCTCAGGGCCGGCCCTTCTACTCCAACCTGGCAGACCGCCTCACATTTGCCGCAGAGCAGGCATTTGTCGCTTATTTCTTCAATCCTGCGCTCGTTGCCTCGTCTTATCTGGCGGTTGAGATAGACGGTGCAGTCCCTGGTGTTAGCTTTCTTTACGCTCATCGGGCAGGCGTCGATACAGAGACCGCATCCGGGGCAACTCAGGACCTCCAGTTTTGCGAAGCCCTTGCGCGGATGCCGTATCCTCAGGCCTGCATTCCGCAGCGGGATCAGCATCATTTCGGCCGGGATGTGCATATACCGAGAGAACGGCAAGACAAACATGAACACCCCGAGGACTATGGAGTAAGCCCACCAAGTGGGCAGTATGTTCAGATTGCTGCCGAATATGTGCAAGATTATCCAGTTGGCCGGTTCGGTCAGGAAGGATCCTCCGCTGATGTGCGCGGTGAAGCTCTCCGCCAGCATTCTCAGCGGGAATATGGCCCAGAGGCTGTACAGGCCTATATTGTCGGTAAGGCTGAGGCGTGTAGTGCGGCGCATCCCGAGGATCAGGGAACGTATCCTTTTGATTATGGCCAGGATTATTCCGCTCAATATCACAAGGAGGAAAAAGTCCATCAGGAAGAACAGCAGCGAACCCTGGATGGTCTCTTCCGTCTCGGCAACGAAGTAATTGAAGAAGATGGGGTAGTAGAAGAGATGGATCCGGTGCGGTATGAACAGCATGACTTCCAGGTGGCCGAGCAGTATGATCATGAACCATCCGAAGGCTATCGAGGAGTGCATGTATCCGAGAAGTTTGTTGCGCTTCCAGAGCTTGACGTGCAGGAGGCAGTCGCAGAAGATGTCGCGGATGTTCTTCAGTGCCGTCTTCGGAGTTATGAGGGATATAAGCAGGCGCTTGCGGTCTTCTTTCGGGAGTTGGAAGAATATGCGGATTAAACCGAACAGGCAGTAGCCCAGCACGAAAATCATCCCTGCCACGAACGGGATCACGAAGGGATCGAAACCGCTTGCAAAACGCTCCCTCATAGGCTTCCTTCCTCTTTATATATCCGGCAAAGCGACAGGATAAGATGCCTCGTGTTGATGCCGCGCGGGCATACCATCGTGCATTTGCCGCAGAGCATGCACCCTGAGAGCATGCTCCTGACGTCGCGACCCCTTTCCAGGGACAGGATTACCTTGCGCACGCTCATGCCGCTCCAGGGACCGGCAGTGCAGGTAGCGGTACAGGAACCGCAGGCCATGCATTTGCGAACCCCCGGTTCAATCGCCTCCAGCTTTTGCAGAAGCGACCTGTCCACCTTGCCCAGGTCGACAGCCGAACTTTTGGACAGTGTGAAGCCGAAATCAATCATGCGAACCAAGGTAGTCGTGGATTTCAAGGGCTGCTGCGCGGGCTTCCGCAAGGGTCTCCGGAACAGTTTTCGTGCCGGTGGCCGCCCCGGCGTAGAAGATGCCGGGCCTGTTCGAGTCATTGATCCTGGAGATGTTGTCGGCGCTTCGGAAAAAACCGTCCGAATCGACATCCAGCCTCAGCATCCTTGCCAGGGACGGTACGTCGGGATTCCCGCACATGCCGGACATCAGGACCAGCAAGTCGAGGCTGACCTTTACTGGGGTTCCGTTCAGGGTGTCCTCGGCCTTGACCTGGACGCGTCCGTCGATCGTTTCCCCGACTTCGCTGACGCGGCCGCGGATGAAATGGATCCCGTATTCTGTCTGGGCATTGATGTAGAAATCTTCATATTTCTTGCCGAAAAGGCGCAGGTCCATGTAGAAGCAGTAGACTTCCGCTTCCGGGAAGCGCTCCTTGAATTCAATTGCCTGCTTGATCGCGGTCGTGCAGCAGACCTTGGAGCACTGGCTGTTTCCAGCCTTGAGATCCCTGGATCCGACGCAATGCACGAATCCGGCAGATTTGGGTGCGGGAGGGACCCTTTTATCATCTTTCCCGGAGAACCAGGCCTCCAGGTCGGAATTGGTTATGACATGATCGTAGACGCCATAGCCGTATTCTTCTTTCCTGGTGGCGTCAAACAGCTTGAATCCGGTGGCCAGGAGTATGGCTGCGCAGCGCAGCGTGTTCCCGTCAGAAAGGACCACTATATACTCGTCTTTCAGACGGTTTACGCTGATGATGCCCGTATTCAGCCTGATATCGTGGCCGTGGATCTCCCTTTTCAGGTTTTCGACCAACTCCGACGCGGAACTCATGTCGGGAAAGAGCTTGAACCATGAGGCTACATGACCGCCCAGGCGGCGCTCCCGCTCGACCAGTACGGGTTCATGTCCGAGGCGTATGAGGCAGGCTGCCGCTTCCATCCCGGCGATTCCGCCTCCCAGTATGAGTATTCTTCCTTTCATTTCAGCAACATTTCAGGTGGGATGGAAGCCCGGGTCGGGCCAGGTCTTCCTTGTTCAAACCCAGGTATTTGGCCTCCGGATCGTATTGGACTCCCATCTTATCCAGCAGGGGCTCGACCGTGACCTGGTGCAGCTGCAGCCCGAGATCCCAGGGGTCGTATCCCAGTACGAGTCCGGCCAGTTCTTCATAAGTCAGAACAGGGATCCCGTGGCCGTCCCGGCCGTATGTCTTGCCGGTCTGTTCGCTGATCACATACTGCCACCTGTCCATGAAATATGGGCAGCCCGGGCAGTTGGTGATTATCGCGTCCGGATGGTACGGTTCCATCGATTCGAATTTCTTGTGCGTGTTCGACAGACCGTAGCCCCTGTTTGCCTTGACGTGGTACTGGCGGAAGCCGTAACCGCAGCAATGCCTGCGCTCCGGATAGTCTATGACTTTCCCACCCCAGCTCTCGACCATTCCGGCAAGTACGTAAGGGTACTCCGCCCCGCCGACCCCCTTGTGCGGGAACATCTTCGAATAGTGGCAGCCTATATGTTCTACTATGCGCAGCGGTTCGCCGGTATCCTTGTCCACCAGGCGGAAACGCGCCCTCTCGGCGATCTCGTTGCGATATTTGTATATGAGGTCGCTGGTATGGGCGAGATGCTTCGGCTTTTCGAACTCCCTCCGGCATGCCTTCCAGAGATTGTCCCGTATCTTTGCTTCGAGTTCCGGAAACTCGCGCCATGTCTCAAGCGTTTCCGCGTAGTTTCCGAAGGACGTGATGCAGGATGCCACGTAATTCTCATATCCGGCTTCCGTCATCAGGGCGAATTGCCTTGCGACGATGGTCATGACTGTCTCCTGCGGTATCGTGTCGCAGTGGTATGCTATGCCTCCGCAGGTAGTGTGATGGGGATTCTCATAAATGTCCTTGCCGAGTACGTTCCGCGTTATCTCCGTGAACATTTTCTCGCTTGCCGGAAAGAAATTCTGCCTTATGCAGCTGCGGACGTGATACCAGTGGTCGTCGGGAATCTCCTTCTGGTATTCGGACCATATCTTCTGTTTGCCCTGGTATATCATCGGTTGAAATGTTCTCCTGAGTTGTATTCGAAGGCGCGTCTTTCATATTCTTCGGGCTCGAGCCCCATCTGCCTGGCTTTCATTGCCGAATGCTTTTCGACAAGTTCGATGCGCTCCGTGGCCCCGGTGACGTCGAAGATGGCCTTGAGTTCGTCGAGGGATTCCTGCGGTACCTTCCTCAGTACACCCGGACCGTCGCCCTTGTAGTTTGCCCCGCAGCGTTCGTAGCTCTTTTCCAGGTGCTCCATGTGCCATTTCCACACGGGGCCGCTTTCCTTGTGGTCTTCCCAGCGGAAAGTTTCCGGATAGATGCAGTAACCGTACTTGAGGATGTTTCCGGTAAGCTGACGGGTCAGGGGCAGGATCTGCCGCCCCTTTTCGGATTCTGTAAAGAACCCCAGTCGTATACTCAGGTCCCTCAGCGCCATTATTACGAGCCCCGGACCGTTCTTGCGGGGGCATCTCGTAACGCAGCTCATGCATTCGCCGCAGTACCAGATCGCGTCGGATTTGAGAAGCTCCGTTATCTTTTCGTCATCCCTTGTCTGGACGATGCCCACTATCTTGCGCGGATCGTAGCGGTAGAATTCCGCCGCAGGGCAGATCGCCGTGCACGTACCGCAGTTGATGCATGTATGAAATCCCTCCTTGAAGCGGTAGTCTTTGCACAGTTCATCGAAAAGGTTCTCCATATCGGTTACAAATATAGCAAAAAAGCGGATGCAAGGGTCGGCAATTAATTAAACCTTTTTTATATTTGTATGTCATAGTGTTGTGTAATAGCTTTGTTTATGATCTTTTCGAGACTCCGCACCGCTTTCATTCCTGTCTTTATACTACTCTCCTCATTGTCTGCTGAGGCCCAGCCCCGCGGCATGAGCCCGTCCGGACGCTTCATGGGACCCGGGGGCGGCAATTATAATTCCGCCGTCATACGCGGGACGGTCGTGCTTTCGCCGGAAACGGCCGGGCAGGAGGAAATCCCGGGCAACGGGGTCGTCATACAGGTGATACGATCCTTGAAGGAAAAGAAATATACCGTCGCGGGGGAAAGCGGAAATTTCATGATCTGGGGCGTCACTCCCGGGCAGGCCATCGTGAGTTTCTCGATGATGGGATATGAATCCATAGAAAAGGTCGTCGACCTGGTCGCCGGGGAAAACAAGGTCGTGGCCAACCTCAAGCCTGTCGCGCAGGTGCTCGAAGGCGCCGTCATCAAGGAATATGTCAATCCGATCTCGATGTCCGGGGACACCGTGATCTTCCGGGCGTCGGCCGTCAAGACGGAAAAAGGGGAGATGGTCATCGACATACTGGAGCAGATGCCGGGGGTCGAGATAACGGAAAACGGCATAACGGTAATGAACGAGCAGGTCAAGAACGTCTATATCGACGGGGCCCTGCTGTTCGGGGACGCTCCGATGCGGGCCCTGAAGAACCTTGCTGCCGATGATGTGACTTCCATAAAATCCTATCAGGAATACGCCAACAAGGACCCCAACCACAAGATCAGCAAGAACGAGGAAAAACAGCGCGTGCTGGACGTCCAGACCAAGAGCAAGCCCAAGTTCGTCAGGTCGGGGGACTTCATAGCAGGCGGCGGTTTCGACACGGACTCGACATATCACAAGTTCCGCTACACCCTCGGAGGAAACGCCAGTTTCTTTTCTGAGAAACTGGTCGTCACGGCTTCTGCAAACCTCAACAACATCAACAACTCCTCCAACCGCATCAGGGGCAGTTCTTTCCAGACTGCCGTGTCCGGAGGAAATCCGGATCTGCGGACCCTGGATGTCAATCTTTCCGCTACAAAAAAATGGATGAGCCCGACCACCCGGAATTTCGTGCTCGGATCCGTCGGGGGAAGTTATGGCTACCGCGACAGTTACAACGTCACCGAATCCATTACCCAACTTCTGTATTTCCCGGGGGACGAATTCACTTCCCGCCAGGTCGACAAACTCTCCTACAGGATGAGCGAGGGAAAGACCCACAGTTTCAGCCTGAGCGGGATGAAGGCCTTGAAAGACGGAGAGATACTCCTGGAGAACAATTTCAGCCTGAAAGAGAACCTGAATTACAGCCGCACGAGCGAGATCAACACTCAGGATGACCTTGCGCCACAGGGGAATTCAGGGTCGAACCGCAATGTGTCCAGCGGCAATTCCTTCTCTTCCGCCCTGCGTTTCAAGAAAGGCTTCGCCGACAAATGGAGGGTCGGTTTCAGCGCCGAGTTCAACAGGGGAGTCAGCGACGCCGGGACAGTCCGCAAGGATACTCTTCTCAGCACCATGTCCCGTACCGACCTGGATATTTCCATGAATGACTCCGACCGGTCGCTGTCCCTTACCCCGTCCCTGCGTTACGAGGTCAACGACAATCTTTCCCTTTCGCTCAGGTACAAGTATTCCGACGATTACAGCGAGAGCAGGCACCTTTCCTTCGACGTCACTAACCCTGCCGCTCCCGTTGAAGACGGCGTCAATACAAGGAACTGGACCACGGACATGACATCGCACCGCTATACGGCAGGTCTGAGCAACCATTTCGACGCGCTGAATGCAAATCTCCGGATCGAAGGAGGTTGGCAGTCCGTCACAATAGGATCCCACGAAAGCTATCCGGCGCTGCTCTCATGGGGCGGACCGTACAGGTCCGCGACCGGAAGCGCGAACTTCGGAAACGAGTCCACGGTCAATCGCTGGGAAATCAAGTACAGTACTGAAACCGCCGCTCCGTCGATCCATCAGATAGATCCGAACATCGACAATGACAACGTCTATTCCGTCGTCGTCGGCAATCCGGATCTTGCCATGACCAGGAGCCACCAGTTCTCGGCATCATACGAGACTGTCGTAGGTTCGAGGCGCAAGGAGGCCATCGAGAGGGAGAAGGAGTACGGCCAGCAAAGCGGATTCGGGCGGCGGCGCAGGCAGGAAACCGAATACAGCACCCTTTCACTCCAGGTGTACTATACGCTTCGGACCAATCCCATCGTGGACCGGCAGCATTATTACAAGACTGCGACATACATACCCGAGTATGACTATACTATGCCCGCCCAGTCGACCCTGACCACCTACGAGAACGCTCCGGCATCCAGGAATCTTGCGACAACGCTTTCTTACGGCACCCAGTTGAAGAAGATAATGTGCATACTGAACCTCAGGACGGGATTCACCTGGGAAAGCAGTCCTTCGTATGTCAATTATGTCCTGACCAGGACTGACTATATCCGTCCCTCCGTGAATGTTGGCCTCAGGTCCAATTTTTCCCGCAGGGTGAGGCTGAATCTCGGCTTCAGGGGGCAGTATGACCGTTCGCGCAACGACCGAGGCGACGAGACGGCCTACTTCACCGAAACCGTCAACTTCGGCGGCGAGGTCAACCGTATCTTCGACCATATCTACATCGGGGGGAACTATTTCAAGCAGTTCAACCAGGGGATGACGTACGGGAAGTTCAGTGACAACATCTTGAATCTCAGGGTCGGCGGCCGTTTCGGGCCCAAGAACGAGTTCGACGTTTCCCTTTCGGCCAACGACGTGTTCAACACGAATACCGGCTTCTCGACCACGATGAACGCCAACTACGTCCGCAATACCTGGAACCACCAGTTCGGGCGCTACGTGATGCTCACCTTCGCGTATCGGTTCAACCAGGGTGGCTCCGGCGGCGGACGTGGCGGGTTCGGCGGCTCCGGACGCGGTTTCTGATGCAACGCCTGGGGCTGTTTTTGAATCTATTTAACGGCTAAGATTCAAATGAAGCTATGAAAAAAATTCTTTTGACTATCGCTCTTGCAGCTGTAGCAGCTGTATCTGCCTCGGCGCAGCTTTCAGTCGGCGCCGGTTATTCCATGAACAATGCGACCGCCGTTTCGGATGACAGTTCGACGGAGGGACAGACCGCCGGGTTCTATGTTGAAGGAACGATCAATATTCCCGTGACCGGCGCCCTTTCGCTTGCTCCTTCCCTGCGCTATACTTTCCATTCGGCCAAGGATGCTTCTTCCGCCGCTCTTGCCAGCCTGGCTTCCACCACGATTGAAGGTACGACGACCGAGCACTACGTCACTGTTCCGGTGATGGCCCGCTACAATCTCGACCTCGGCGGAGCCAAGGTTTTCGTATTTGCAGGCCCCACTTTCGATTTCGGTCTTTCTTCCGAATTGAAGATAGACTCCACGACCAGCGGTTCCGTCCTGGATGCGATAGGTCTCAGCGGCTCCAGCACCAGGACCGTCGACCAGTACGGTGAGGACAGCAATTACAAGAATTTCGACATCCTCGTCGGAGGTGGCCTCGGCATCCAGATCGGACATATCCAGGCCAAGGCCGGATATCACTATGGTCTCATGGACCGTGACGGATCGGACAAGGTCAAGCTCAGCGACGCGCGTATTGAGGCTGGTCTTGCCTTCGTGTTTTAGACTACTTTCCCCGAATAATTTAAATTCGGGCTCGTATTTGATATAATACGTCATTTTTTCGGCCGCATTTTATTTTTGCGGCCGATTTTTATTATATTACGACCGGAAAACAATAAACAGATGAGTAAACTCAGATTCAATGCAGTTTCGGCCGCATTTTCGAAAACTCCAGTCGCCGTGGAGTTGAAAGGGCGTCCCGCAGATTATTTCGGCTGCCGTGTGTTCAACAAGACCGCAATGTACAAGTATCTGCCGGCTGGCGTGTATGCGCGCATGCTTGAAGTAATCGACGGAGCACCCATGGACAGGGAGCTTACGGATGCTGTCGCTGCGGGCATGAAGAAATGGGCCATAGACAACGGAGCCAACCACTACACTCACTGGTTTTCGCCGCTGACAGGCACGACGGCGGAAAAGCATGACGGATTCATTGAACTGGACGGGAAGGGCGGTGTGATTGAGGATTTCTCCGGGAAACTCCTGTCGCAGCAGGAGCCGGATGCAAGCTCGTTCCCGAACGGGGGAATACGCAGTTCGTTCGAAGCCCGCGGCTACAGTGCCTGGGATCCCACTTCTCCGGCTTTCCTTATCGGGGAAACCCTCTGTATTCCTACCATATTCATTTCATATACGGGTGAGGCCCTTGATTACAAGGCTCCGCTGTTGAAATCCCTGAGCGCGGTAGACAAGGCCGCCACTGCGGTCTGCCGCCTGTTCGACAAGAGCGTACACAAGGTCCACACCTACCTTGGTTGGGAGCAGGAGTATTTCCTCGTGGACGAGGATCTCTTCCTGGCCCGTCCTGATCTCGTGCTGACCGGGCGGACCCTCATGGGCCATGAAAGCGCCAAGAGCCAGCAGCTGGATGACCATTATTTCGGTGCCATTCCCGAGCGGGTGGCCGCTTTCATGACGGAACTCGAAATCGAGGCCCACAAGCTGGGCATCCCGGCAAAGACCTGTCACAACGAGGTCGCGCCCAACCAGTTCGAGCTGGCGCCCATCTATGAAAAATGCAATGTCGCAGTGGACCACAACATGATACTTATGTCCCTGATGAAGGAAGTTGCACGCAAGCACGGATTCCGGGTACTTCTCCATGAGAAGCCCTTCAAGGGGGTCAACGGATCCGGCAAGCACTGCAACTGGTCCCTGGGGACGGACACTGGCGCTTCGCTCATGGCTCCCGGCAAGACGGATCGGGACAATCTGCGTTTCATTACCTTCGTAGTCAACACACTTGCCGCAATCTACAGGCACAACGGGCTTCTAAAGGCCAGCGTGATGACGGCGGCGAATGCGCACCGTCTCGGCGCGCAGGAGGCTCCTCCGGCAATTATCTCCAGTTTCCTCGGCAGCGAGATTTCATCCGTCCTCGACCACATGGAGACGACGGACAATTTCGTCCGCCTTCTTAGCAAGAGGGAAGTCAAGCTCGACATTCCGCAGATTCCGGAGATCCTGCTGGACAATACGGACCGCAACCGTACATCGCCTTTCGCCTTCACAGGCAACAGGTTTGAATTCAGGGCGGTCGGATCGGAGGCCAATTGCGCTTCGGCGATGGTGGCGCTGAATACGGCCGTCGCGGAACAGCTCGAGATGTTCAAGGATGACGTGGAGGAACTTGTGGCCAAGGGGGAAGAGAAGGAGTTTGCAATCGTCAAGGTCCTCCGTAAATATATAAAGTGGTCGAAACCGATACGCTTCGACGGCAACGGCTATTCCGATGAATGGAAGGAAGAGGCGGCAAGGCGTGGGCTCGACTGCGAGACCAGCGTCCCGGTTGTCTATGACCGCTATCTGGACCCCGACAGCGTAAAGATGTTCACCAGCCAGGGAGTCATGGGTGAGAATGAGCTGCGCGCCCGCAATGCCATCAAATGGGATATATATACGAAGAAGATCCAGATCGAGGCGCGCGTGCTCGGCGACCTGGCCCTGAACCATATTATCCCCATCGCGACCCGCTACCAGAGCACCTTGCTGGACAATGTCATAAAGATGGAGACGGTGCTCGGTAAGGAAGAAGGGGACAAGCTCTCCGGCAGCAACATCGATATCGTAAAGAAGATCGCAGGTCATGTGGAATCGATCCGTTCCCTTGTGGATGAATTGGTAAACCGCCGCCGCAAGGCCAACAAGATAGAGGACGAGCGCAGCAAGGCAGTCGCTTATCACGACACCGTCGCCCCGATGCTCGAGCAGATCCGTGACCATATAGACAGGATAGAGTTGATGGTCGATGATGAGCTCTGGGCGCTGCCCAAGTACAGGGAACTGATGTTTTTATAATTGAGTCATGAATATCAAGAGATTGCTTCTGCTTTCGCTGCTATGCGCTGCAGTCCTGCCCCTTTCAGGCCAGCAGGTGAAACTTCCCGTGGTCTTCTCGGACCATGAGGACGGCATCTATGCCAAGGGCGAGGAAATGGTTTTCAAGACGAAGTCGGACAGGTCCGTGGAAGCCGTCGCCGAGGTCCTCATCAACGGCGTCGTGTCGAAGGAACTATCTCCGGGGCGAATAGTCATCCCGGAAGGGGAGAGCGAACTGTTCCGTATCATACCCGGCAGCCCCTCGTCCGTGATATTCAGGCTCTATCCTCCCGGAAATCCCAAGGCGTTCCACGACGCGGGTGCAGTCTGCAGTCCCCAGGATTTCCGTCCTGTCATGAAAGTGCCTTCCGACATGCGTTCCTTCTGGAAAAAGGAGATTGCCGCGCTGAGGAAGGTCCCAGCCCATCCTGTGCTGACTCCGCTTCCGGTTCCGCCCTCCGACAGCGCCGCTTACGTTGCTTACGCCCTGGAGATAAATGTCCCTTCGGTCCTTCCTGCGAGGGGTATCCTCGTGATGCCCAAGAATGCTCCGCGCAAGAGCCTTCCCATACTTATGTTCGTGCATTCCGCCGGCGTCAGCCGCCCCGGCAACAGGGCCAGCGTTGATAACGCCCTGAGGTATGCAAGGATGGGGAATGGAGCTATTGCCCTTGACATCAACGCCCATGGCTACAGGGACGACATGCCTCAGGAGTATTATGAGGAACTTGAACGTACCACCCTCAAGGGATATCTGCTTTCTGCTGCCGACAACCATGCCGATTTCTATTATCACGGCATGCTCATGCGTGACCAGCGGGCCCTTGACTACCTTTGCTCCCTGAAGGAGTGGGACGGCAAGAGGGTCATTGTCACCGGAGCCAGCCAGGGAGGTTTCCAGGGTGCCGCCATTGCCGGGATGGACAAGAGGGTCAAGGCCATCGCGCTCTCGGAGCCCGGTTTCCTCGACATGGCGCTCGAGGTAGATCCGGCCCGTCGTTCGTGTACTCCGCGTTTTGTGGAAAAATACGGCAAGGACCATCCTGTGATGAAATTGATCCCTTACTACGATGCTGCTAATTTCCTCCGTCTTACCAAGGCGTCGCTGTGGCTCGAGGCCGGTCTTGTCGACTTCACCTGCCCTCCGGCATGCGTGATAGGCGGATACAATGCGTCGACCTGCTCCAGGAAGGAACTGCATACCTTTCCTTACCGCACTCACGGCAGCCTTATGGCGATGACAGAGGAGCAGAGACATCTGTGGCGGGCTACGGTCGAGGAAAGCCGCCTTCAGTTCATAGCGGATTACCTGCGCTGAGCGGCGAGCGCCTTCTTGACCGTCCGCGCGGAAATGCGCCTGAAGACCAGGTCATAGCCATCGTCGGTACTTTTCGATCCGTCTTCATATAGGATCCCGAGGTCCCCTCCGGGAAGGAGTACCATGGTGGAATAAGCCGAGGCTTCCGGCTGTATGGTGAGTATGTCGAACCACGTGTGGCCTTCGTCCGTGCTGGCGGCAAGGGAAAGATCCTGCCGGGTTTTAAGATCCCTTACATAGCTGTGCAGCAGGACTTTGTCGTTGAACCGGATGATGTCCGCGTTGCAGGCGTTTGGCCTCAATGTACCGCTGACCCACTGCCTGCCCCATTCCCATGACCCGTCCGCAGACCTGGCGGCCGTGTTAAATCCCCGGACGCCGTTCCTGGTCCGTGAACTGATCATCAGGCTTCCGTTGCGAAGGAGCACCAGCTTCGATTCGTTTCCTCCGAGGTATGCCGTGGAAGGGCTGACTTTCCAGTTTTCGCCGCCGTCTTCAGAGTATATGAGATGGACTTCCGCGTTGCCGGCGCTCATCCTCATCCCGGGGATGCCTTTTTCCGGGTACAAGCTGATTGCAGCCAGCATGGTTCCGTCGGGAGCCGTCAATCCGCATCCGGAAGTTACGAAACCGCCGGTGTAGCCGGGTTCCGGCAGGGGGATAAAGCGAGGCGCCGTCCAGGTGACGCCCCCGTCGGCACTTTCGCAGACTGCGACATGGCGCATCGCTTTCCAGCAGGGTTCCTTTCCGCAGGCCATCAGGCAGAACAGTTTTCCGTCGCCGGAACGCAGCAGCGCCGGATCCCCGAAACCGAAACTGCGCACTGACGCGGTATCACCCCGGGCTATGATGTTCTGGGGCGACCAGGTCCGGCCCCCGTCCGTGCTCCGGCTGACGGTCACGTCTATGGAGGTGGGCCTGAATCCGAGGTCCTTCCATGTTTCGTAGCGCCGGTCGGCGGCTATTACGATATTCCCTTCATGGTCGAGGGCCATTGCAGGGATCCTGTAATAATTGCATCCGTCGTCACCCTGGGCGAAGACAGTCGTGCAGTAATCGCGCTTCATGCTCGAGCACGAAAAGGCGATGACGACGGAAAAAAGGACGGCAACAGCGGGAATCTTCATTATTTGAAATCTACGAATTGTATTTTCGAAAGATCTCTCGGACGCGGTGCAGGCTCTTCTTCGGGCCATCCTATAGCGAGGATATAGTACAACTTGTAGCCTTCGGGAAGCTGCAACGCGTCGAGGAACGGCCTTGCTTCAGGCTCGGTCGTCAGGAAGCCGACGGGGCCGCCGAGGCAGCATGTCCCGAGGCCGAGGGAGTATGCTGCGAGCATCATGTTCTGCCCCATCAGGCCGCAGTCGATCTGGGTGAAGGCGGCATCCTCGCCACCGACGCAGATGATCGCCGGTGCATTGCGGAACACGTTCTTGAAATAAGTGTTCCTGGCTGCTAGTTCTGGATTCTTCTTCTGAAACAGCTTCGTAACGGCGTCAATGTACTCGGGGCTGTCCACGATGCGGACGGCCCATCTCTGGGCGTTCATGGCGTTGGGTGCGTGGATCCCGCACTCGGCTACCTTCTGAAGCAGTTCGCGGGGCACCGCCTTGTCCTGGTATTTCCGTATGGAACGGCGGGACATGATTGCGCTGATCACGGCGTTTTCTTCGTTTTCGGCAGTAACTGCACTTCCGTTGCATCCCGAAAGGACCGCACCTGAGAGCAGGATGCATGATATGATGTTCGATGGCTTCATTATGTGGGTTCTTTTTCCACAAATATAATGTTTTCGGTCATTTTTTCTTATTTTTGGATATGAAAAATGATTCCCTGGCGGAGATCCGCATAGCCTCGACGGAGGACATTCCCCTGATACGTTCAATCGCCGAAATTGCTTTCCGGCATACCTACCGGCATATACTTTCCCCGGAGCAGCTGGAATACATGATGGACTGGATGTATTCCGAAAGCAGCCTCGAAGACCAGATGTGCCGTCTCGGACACCGGTATCTGCTTGCCGGGGACCGCGGCTATGCGTCTTTCCGCAAGGAGGGCCTCACCGGTGACGGACGGGACCTTTTCCATCTGGAGAAGATATACATCCTGCCGTCCGAAAAGGGCAAAGGCCTTGGCCGCAGGCTCTTCGAGGCGGTCGCGGACTGCATCCGGAGCATTTCCCCGGACCATCCGCGGATGGAGCTCAACGTCAACCGCAACAATCCGTCCCTCGGTTTCTACGAGCATCTCGGGATGCGGAAGGTCCGCAGCGGTGACTTCCCGATAGGGCATGGCTTTTATATGAATGACTATATAATGGGGATAGACCTGTGAAAACACTCGCCGTCTTGCTTGCCGCCCTTCTCGTAGTTTCGGGCTGCCGTTCGCCGTGGGACCGGCGCCTTGCCGAAGCCGGGGCCGATCCCGGAATCACTTCTTTTCTGGAGGTCCGCTGCATGGAGGGATCCGACGCCCGGGTTTTCTTTTATACGCGGGGCGTGTCCGGAAAGCTGCGCAAGTTCGCGGAAGGGGATGCATACATAGGCAGGAACGGCCTCGGGAAGACCCGGGAAGGCGATGCCATGACCCCGGAAGGTGATTTCGGAACCGGCACGGCCTTCGGTATCCCTCCTTTCGGAGATACGGAGATGGATTATCTCCAGCTGCATCCCGGGATAATCGCATGCGACAGCGAGGGCCCCTGGTACAATACCATAGTGGATACTGTCGGCACCGGAATCAGGCTGACCGGGGAGGATATGTACGCGACGGTTCCCGAGTATTATTACGGCCTTGAGATAGCGTACAACACGGAACGTATCTATCCTGCCGGCTCCGCCATCTTCCTTCATTGCAAGGGGGCGAAGACATGGACTGGCGGCTGTGTCGCCGTGGACAGGGAACTTATGGAAACGATACTGAGGCGCGGGGGGCGCGGCATGCGCGTCAGCATCCATCCGGCGGACTAGAGTATGTTCATGCTCTGCTCGCGTATCTTCTCGAGCTCGTCCTTCATCTTTACGACGCACTTCTGGATGCCGGCGTGATTGGCCTTCGATCCCGTGGTGTTGATTTCGCGGCCCATTTCCTGGATTATGAAACCGAGTTTCTTGCCAGGTTCGGCTTCCGAATCTATGGTGTCCATGAAGTAGCGGCAATGCTGGCGGAGACGTACGGTTTCTTCGTTGATGTCCAACTTCTCAAGATAGAATATCATTTCCTGCTCGAAACGTTCCGCATCCATCTTTACCTGCAGGTCAGCCGCAGCCTTGATGATCCTCGCCTTCACGGCCTCGATGCGCTCGCCGGCATAGGATTCAACTTCGTCGTACAGGGACAGGATAGTGGCGATGCGACCGGTGACATCCTTGTAGAGGACGGCGCCTTCCGTCGAACGGAAAGAATCCAGCATGTCGACAGCATCGTTGATAGCCTTTTCGAGGGCGGGCCATTCAGCTTCGCCAACAAGTTCGTTCTTCCTGGCTTCCAGGATTTCGGGGAAACGCAGCACCGAGGCCAGGACCTCTTCGTTTTCGCGCCCGTCCGCACTAGAGAAGCCGGGGAGGCTGTCGCGGATCCGGAGGATCTGGTTGTAGTAGTCCCGCACGGCTTCCGCGTCGATATTCCTCGAAGACTGGCCGGGGGCGGGCTCCCAGGTTATGAACAGGTCGATTGTGCCGCGGCGCAGCCTGTCTGCGAGCATCTTCCTGATACCCAGTTCCTTGTCCTTGGGGATAAGGGAGGTCTTCAAGGAAATGTCCGCATTTTTTCCGTTCAGGGAGCGGATCTCCACTGTCATCTTTCCGTTTGCCAGGACGGCTTCGCCCCGTCCGTAGCCTGTCATCGATTTAATCATTGGCTTTGGTTTCAATCTCAGTGCAAAAGTACGGAATTATTATTACTTTTGCATTTCAAAACTGCTTCTGAACATGGAAGAACCCAAGAAACTTAATTTTCTGGAAGAGATCATAGAGGATGACCTCAAGAGCGGAAAGTGCGAAAGCATATTGACCCGCTTTCCTCCGGAACCTAACGGATATCTTCATTTAGGACACGCCAAGAGCCTGTGTATCAATTTCGGACTGGCGCAGAAATATGGAGGCAAGACCAACCTCCGTTACGATGATACCAACCCGACCAAGGAAGATACGGAGTATGTTGACGCAATAAAGGAAGACATCCGCTGGATGGGCTTCGAATGGGAAAAGGAACTCTACGCTTCGGATTATTTCGACCAGCTCTACGAGTGGGCCGAAGACCTTATCCGAAGGGGACTTGCATATGTCGACGACCAGACGGTAGAAGAGATGCGCATCAACCGCGGCACGGTCGAAACCCCGGGCAAGGACAGCCCCTGGAGGAACCGTACGCCGGAAGAGAACCTGCGGCTTTTCCGTGAGATGAAGGACGGCAAGTATGCCGACGGGGAGAAGGTGCTCCGCGCAAAGATTGACATGGCGCATCCCAACATGATGTTCCGCGACCCCATCCTCTACAGGATCAAGCACGCCAGCCATCACCGTACGGGCGACAAATGGTGCATATATCCCATGTATGATTACACGCACGGGCAGTGCGACTCGATCGAGCACATCACGCATTCCATCTGTACCCTCGAGTTCGACGTCCACCGTCCCCTTTACGACTGGTTCATCGAGACGCTCGGAATCTTCCCTTCGCATCAGTACGAATTTGCGCGGCTGAATCTTACATATACGTTGATGAGCAAGCGCAAGCTTCTCGAACTCGTCCAGAAAGGCTTAGTCGCAGGGTGGGACGATCCGAGGATGCCGACGCTCTGCGGAGTCCGCAGGCGCGGGTACACGGCCGAGGCCCTTAAGATGTTCTGTGACAAGATAGGCGTCAGCAAGAGGGACCAGCTCATGGACATACAGCTTCTCGAATGGTGCGTGCGCCAGGACCTGAACGCCCGTTCGAACCGATACATGGTCGTCCAGGACCCTGTCCGCCTGACCCTGCTTGACTGGCCGGAGGGCAAGGTGGAATGGTTCGACTGCCCGCTGAATCCTGCAGAGCCGGAAGGAGCATCGCGCAAGGTTCCCTTCACCGGGAGCCTCCTTATCGAACGTTCCGACTTCATGGAGGACGCTCCGCACAAGTTCTTCCGCCTGAAACCCGGCGGGGAGGTGCGCCTGAAGTATACCTACATCATCAAGTGCGAGGAAGTCGTGAAGGATGCCGACGGCAATGTCGTCGAGCTGAAGTGCAGCTACGATCCGTCCACTCGCCCCGGAGCAGGGGAGTGGCGCTCCGTAAAGGGCACCATTCACTGGGTGTCCGTACCTCACGCGAGAAAGATAACCCTCCGCAACTACGACCGCCTGTTCACGCTGGCTGACATGAGCCAGGTCCCCGAGGATAAGGACTACAAGGACTATCTCAATCCCGAGTCCCTTACTTACGGGACCGGTTATGCAGAGCCTGCGCTCCTCGATGACGGATCGGGCATCGCCGTCCAATTCGAGCGCACGGGTTATTATATCAAGGACAAGGACAGCACGGAGGAAGAACCCGTCTTCAACAAGACGGTTTCCCTGAAAGACAGTTACAAGCCGGAATAATCAGATTATCCCGAGAACTTTCGAACGGCTGAGAAGGCAGTCTCCTATAGAGGCTGCCTTTCTTCCAAGCTGCGAGAAGCGCAGCTTGGTGTCTTTGCTGACCTTCGACAGTGAATACTTATTGACAGCGGTCTTGACAGGCAGCATGAGATAGTCCTTGCCTACGGTGAGGCGTCCGCCTATGACGACAAGCCCAGGGTTGAAAATGTTTATGATACCGGCAATGCCCTTGCCGAGAGTCTCGCCGATCTGCTCCACGCCTTCTATGGCCAGAACGTCCTCCTCTTCGACGGCCTTCAGGATGTCATCCAGGTCCAGTTCCCCTTTTTCCTTGTACCGGGGCGAGAGGGAGGAACGGCGTCCGGATTTCAGTTTTTCCGTTATGATGCGCTGGAGTGCGAGGCCGGAAGCCCCTGTCTCGAGACAGCCCACCTTGCCGCAACGGCAGAGTATGTCGTTGTTGAGCAGGGGGAAATGCCCGATCTCCCCGGAGAATCCCGACCTCCCGTAGTATAGCCTTCCGTCCGTGATGATGCCCATGCCGAGGCCGAAACTTACGTTCATGAATATCATGTCCGGATCGCTTTCCGCTCCGAGCGAGAGATATTCCCCGTATGTCATCGCACGGGAATCGTTCTCCAGGCTGACGGGAAGCTTGAGCTCCTTTTCGAACTGGTCCTTGATGGGAAGTTCGTCGCTGAGGAAATACGAGAAACTGTATCCCTTTTCCGGATTCACGCGGCCTGACAGGCTGATCCCGGCGCCAAGGATCTTGGTCCACGGGATGCCGGCCCGCGTCACCTCGGCCTTGATGAGCTCGCACATGTTGTGGAACGACTGAGCGTTGGCTTCGAGCACGAAGGCTATGTCCTGGATGAACAAGACTTCCTGGCCTCTGAAATCGGTAACCGCGATGTGGAAGTGCTGGCGAGCCACATCCACTCCGAGGAAATATCCGGCCGAGGAGTTCAGTCCGAAGATGCTGGGCTTCCTGCCGCCCGCTGTCCCGAGCTTGCCTTCTTCGAGAAGGAAACCCGAGTCTATCAGGTCGGCGACGATTTTCGTAGCTGTGGGGACGCTGATGTTCAAGACCCTGCTGAAATCGGCAATGCTGCTGCTGCCGTTTATGATGCATTGGCGCAGCGCGCCGCGCATGGTGGAGGATATTTTATCGCCTCTGTCTGATAGGAAGTCTTTGTTCATGTTAACAAATATATGATTTAATTCGTATATTTGTTCGTTAAAATTGAAAAAACTTAAAATGTCCGCACCATTTTTTAATTCCATGCGTCCGAAGCTGGTCCTGGCATTCAGCTCCATTATTGGAATATTGCTTATTTCCAGCATCATATCCGTCATGGAGTACAGGACCATGAGCGATTATGTCTCGGGGCTCATTGCGGACAACATCAACAGCGTGAACGTCGCCCAGCGCCTCTCGGATGTCAGCTCGACCTATAATCTCGACATCCTTTCCGTAATCGGGGACGAGACGTCGGTCCGCCTTCCTGATTTCGACGAGAAGTCCTTCATGGCCCACTGTGATTCGCTCCGGTCTTCGCTTACATCCAAGATTATCCTTCCCCTCGCTGATTCGGTCGTGTATTCATACTCCGCGTTCATGCTGACTTCCCTCGAACTCCAGAACGTGCTCCTTTCGGATTTCATCGATTCGCGTTCATGGTATTTCGAGCGGCTCCAGCCCAGATACAACCGGCTCTGCCGTGATATCGACCGCCTGACTTCCGCGATTTACAACGACCTCAAGCAGAACTCGGAGAATTTCGACAGCGGATTCTACCGCAGCATCATCCCCGGCATAGTCGCCGTCGGCGTGGGCGTGGTGCTCGTACTTCTCCTGCTGTTCTACCTTCTTTTCTATTATGTCAAGCCGCTGTACAAGATGCTGGATGCGCTCAAGGCCTTCCTTTCGCACGGCAAGAAATACAATTTCACCTTCGAGGGGGACGACCAGCTGTCCGAACTGAACAATTCCATATATGACCTTACGGTCGAGAACAGGCAGCTCAAGCAGCGCATCAATATCCTGAAGGGCAAGGAGCAGAAAGGATGAACTGGAGGACAATTAGCCGCAACGTCGGCGCGGCCCTGCTGGTCAGCGCCCTCTTCATGTTCCTGTCAGTTGTCGTTTCCCTGCTGAACGGCCATGACAGCGCCCTGGCGCCCCTTTCCATCAGCTTCCTGATTACTTTCCTCGTCGGTTCCTTCCCCTTTATCTTCGTCAGGCGTTCCTCGGACATCACCCTGAAGGAAGGATATATGATCATTTTCCTTTCCTGGATGCTGTCGTTCATTTTCGGGATGCTTCCATATGCCCTGTGGGGCGGACCGTTCACCGTCGACAATGCCTGGTTCGAGAGCGTGTCCGGCTTCACCACGACTGGATCCACCATACTCGAGGACATAGAAGCCCTTCCACGGAGTCTGCTGTTCTGGAGAAGCGCCACGCATTTCATAGGAGGCTTGGGAGTCGTGGTTTTCCTTCTGCTCGTCATCCCGAACACCAGTTCCATCAGGATGCGCCTGACGAACATGGAACTGTCTTCCCTTTCCAAGGGCGGTTATGCCACGAGGGCCAATAAGACGGTCGCGATCTTCGCATATGTCTATATCGGCATTTTCGTCCTTGCCTTCATTTCATACTGGATAGCCGGTATGGGCGCCTTCGACGCCGTCTGCCATGCGTTCAGCGTCTGCGCTACGGGAGGATTCAGCACGAAAAACCTCTCGATTGCCGCATTCGACTCAAGGGTCATAGAAATACTGACAATGATCTTCATGTATCTTTCGACCCTTCATTTCGGCCTTGTTTTCCTTGCTTTCGCCACAGGGTCCCTGAGGCCCCTGAACAATCCTGTGCTTAAGTTCTATACGGCAGCGCTTATAACGGTTTCCGTCTTTGTCAGCATGTCTCTGCGTCTCGAGGGAGCGGCCCAGAGCTGGCCGGATGCATTCCGCTACGGGTTTTTCCAGACTTTCTGCGTAGCCTCGACTACGGGCTTCGGCATCGTGGACAACGCCGACTGGCCCTTGTTCCCGGGGTTGCTGCTGATGATGATGGCCGTGATGTGCGGCTGCGCCGGGTCCACGACTGGCGGAGTGAAGAGTGACCGTGTCCTCGTACTGTTCAAGTGCGTCGGTCGCCGGGTGGCCAGGATCCTGCATCCTTCCTCGATAGGGGAGATCAAGCTCGGAAGCAGGGTGCTCCGCGACGAAGAGGTATATCCCCATATCCTTTACATAGCGCTATATTGCATCGTCCTCGCCTTCTCCGTCCTGCTTGCCAAGGCCTTGGGAGTCAACGACCACAGCAGTTTCGCCGCGTCGGTTTCGTCACTTGGCAACATAGGCCCCGCAATCCGCGAACTCGGTTTCATGGGCAATTTCAACTGCGTGCCTTCGGGGGCGAAGTTCCTGTTCACCTTCGACATGTTCCTCGGACGTATCGAGATATATCCGGTCCTGGCGGTTTTCGCCATGATTTTCGACCGCTCAGGCAGGCGCAGATAAGAGATGGACAGATCCGATTACCTGTACAGGGACTTGCTGGATACGCTCGGGTTCGAGCCTACTTCGTGCCAGGACAATCTTTTCCGGGATTTTGCGTCCTTCCTCACGGGAGACGACGGGGATATACTTGTTGTGAACGGTTATGCCGGAACCGGCAAGACCACGGCCGTGGCCGCCCTGATTTCCGTAATGACCCGGATGAAGGTCCCGACCGTGCTTCTCGCCCCGACAGGCAGGGCCGCAAAGGTCCTTTCCGGCTTCGCCCGCAAAAGCGCAAGTACTATCCATAAGCATATCTACAGGCAGAAATCGGTCGGGGCCGACGGCTTCGGGAACTTTACCCTTGCACCGAACAAGGCCAAAGACACCCTCTATATAGTCGATGAGGTCTCCCTGATCGGGGTCGATGCCGTACAGGGTGGGTCCGTCGCCCAGTTCGGCACCGGGAATCTTCTGGAGGATCTGGTGACCTTCGTGCGTTCGGCCGTCGGCTGCCGCCTGATCCTGATAGGTGATTCCGCCCAGCTTCCTCCGGTCGGCCTCGACGCCAGTCCGGCCCTGTCCCGCGAGTTCATGGACGGTTTCGGTGGCGTATCATACTCCACCCTGACCACCGTCGTCCGCCAGCAGAAGGAGTCGGGCATATTGTTCAACGCCACAAGGCTGCGCAAGATGATTTCCGAAAGCCTGGAGGACGGCCTTTGCGAGGGGCTCCGGCTGGACGTGGGGTCATACGACGATATAAGCCGCATAGGCGGAGACGCCCTTATAGAGACGCTTACGGATGCTTATGGCAGATATGGCGAGGAGGAAACAATAGTCCTGACGCGTTCGAACAAGCGGGCCATCCGGTACAATCTCGGAATCAGGTCGACGGTACAGTTCCGCGAAGAGCAGCTCGTCCGCGGGGATAAGCTGATGATAGTAAAGAACTGTTACCAGTTCGAGGGCGCGGATGAGAGTGACGGCCTGGATTACATAGCCAACGGGGACATGGCTTATCTCCAGTCCATAAGGCGGTTCGAAGAAAGATACGGCTTGCATTTCGCCGAAGCCACGCTGCGCTTTCCCGACTACGGGGACAGGATACTCAAGGCCAAGGTAATCCTGGATACCCTCTCGTCCGAGTACGCCGCCCTCAGCCCAGAGCAGCAAAATGCCCTTTACAATGGTGTCTGGGAAGATTATTCCCATATCGCGGCAAAGAAGAAACGTTTCGATGCCGTCCGGGAAGACAAATACTACAACGCGCTCCAGCTCAAGTATGCCGAGGCGATTACCTGCCATAAGTCCCAGGGAGGACAGTGGAAGTGCGTTTTCATCGATTGCCCGTTCTGGATGGACGAGCAGACTGTCGATGACTTGAAATGGCTTTACACGGCCCTGACGCGGGCTGTCGAAAAAGTATATCTGGTTAACTTCCAAGATCGGTTCTTCGAATGAAAAAAGTCTTTCTTTCCGGAGCCTGCCTCCTGTGCGCGCTGCTTGTGCAGGCGTCTGATTTCAAGATACTCCCTTCGGCCTGGCGCTGGCTGGACAAAAGCCGGATCTGCTTTTCATACGGATCTTCGAAAGATGCACCCGCGCCTTTTGTCTTCGATGCCGGACAGCTTCGCGCCGTGGATGCGGAAATCAGTCCGGAAAGAGTCATGAGGCCCTTCCCGGATGTCCTCGGGGATGTGGTGAACCCTGCCTGGTCCCCGGATTCCACGATGATTGCATTTACCAGGGACAACGATCTATACGTCGCTTCCGCAGACGGCACGGGGCAGAGGCGCCTTACCTTCGACGGCTCCGGCACCATACTCAACGGATATGCCTCATGGGTTTATTTCGAAGAGATTTTCGGCCGTCCTTCCAGATACCGCGCATTCTGGTGGTCTCCGGATTCCCGCCGCATAGCCTTTTACAGGTTCGATAACGGGCAGGTCCCCGTGTTTCCCATCTATTCCGCCGCCGGCCAGGACGGTATCCTTAAAAACACCCGTTATCCGAAGGCAGGTGAGCCGAATCCCAAGGTACGCATAGGAATAGTCGATATCGGGTCCTTCGGGACGGTCTGGGCCGACTTCAATGAAGATGAGGACCAGTATTTCGGCACCCCTTTCTGGGGCGCGGACGGACAGTCGCTTTTCGTCTCGCGCGAGCCAAGGCTCCAGAATGAGCTGGACCTCTATGCCGTTTCGGTCAAGGATGGATCCCGAAAGCCCGTTTATCATGAGGAAAGCAAGACCTGGCTGGACTGGATAGAGGGCATGCTGTTTTCCGGAGACGGCCTATATATGGTCCGGGAATTCGAAACAGGCTGGCAGCAGATTTATTTCCTGTCGTACGACGGCCGGCAACTCCGTCGCCTGACCGGCGGCAGGAACTGGCGGACGCGCCTTCTGAGGCTGGATGAAAAACGCGGGAAGCTGTATTTCACTGCGCACCGGGATTCGGATGTGAAATCCGCCCTTTATTCACTGGACATAAAGACGGGGGAAGTGCTTGCCCTCACTAATCCCGTCTATGATGTCTCCTCGGTCAGTTTCTCGCCTGAGGGAAAGTGGTTCGTATGTACGCTTGGGAACTACACGACCCCTTCGCAGATATGGCTTTATGAGACCGACTGCGCGCATCTGGCATGGAAAGCCCGGGCGGCGGTCTCATCTTCGCGCAGGTCGGGACGCCGCGTCAACGACCGCTATGCCAGAACCTGCTCTAAGGTCTTGGATATCAAGGAGGAAGGATGTGATCTCTCGAAATTCGCGCTTCCGCAGGATGTGCGGCTGAAACTGTCCTGCGGACTTACCGTGCCCGGCAAGATAGTCTATCCCAAGGATTTCGACCCTGCGAAGAAGTATCCCGTCCATGTCGAAATCTACGGCGGGCCGAATACGGCCTATGTCTATGACCGTTGGAGGACTCCGGGACCGAAGGACCAGTGGTGGTCGGAGAACGGCATAATCCATCTGGTTGCCGACGTCCGCTCTTCCGGACATAACGGAAGGGAGGGGCTCGACCAGTTATACTGTCGTCTCAGCGAGACTGAGGTCCTTGATTTCGTGGAATGGGCGAAGTGGCTCCGGAGCCTGCCATACGTCATTCCGGAGAAGATCGGCGTCGAAGGTTTTTCCTTCGGCGGCACGATGACCGTGCGCCTGCTTTTCGAGCACAGCGACTATTTCCACTACGGCATAGCCGGCGGAGGTGTGTATGACTGGGCTCTATATGACACGCATTATACCGAGCGTTTCATGCGTACGCCGCAGGCAAACCCCGAAGGCTATGATCAGAACCGCGTCACGGGCCTTGTCTCCGCCTATCCTGTCAAATACGGGTCGGGTGACGACGGGTCCGTCATGCTCCGCCTGACTCACGGAACCGGTGACGACAATGTCCATTTCCAGAATACGCTCCAGCTTGTGGATGAACTCCAGAGACAGGGGCGCAAGTTCGAGCTCATGATTTACCCGGACGGCATGCACGGCTATCGCGGCTACCAGGGGGCTCATTCCTGGGAAGCGGACAAGGCTTTCTGGCTGAAATATCTTAAAGACAATGAATAAAATGAACATCGGCCTCATGGCCGCCCTTATCGGACTTTCGCTCATAGCGTGTCCCTTGCTCTACATTTTCGTCGGGCCGGCCCTTGGTCCGGACCAACTTTCAACCCTCCGCATCCTTCTTGCCGTGACGGGATGCAGCGCCTTGTACTGCTTCGCCGTGGGTCAGGCCACAGGGAACAACAGCCAGATGGACAAGCTCTGGAGCCTTCTTCCCATCGCCTATGTATGGATTATAGCGGCGAAGGGCGGCATGTCTGCGCGACTTGTCGTCATGGCCGTTCTCGTGACCCTGTGGGGTGCCCGCCTCACTTTCAATTTCGCGAGGAAAGGTGCGTACAGGCTGAAATTCTGGGAGGGCGAAGAAGATTACCGCTGGGCCGTCCTGCGCAAGAAAAAGGAATTCGGCAGGCCCTGGGTCTGGATGTTGTTCAACCTTTTCTTTATCAGCATCTACCAGAATGCGCTCGTGCTTATGATCACCTTCCCGGCCCTTGTCCTTATGGGCTCGAATGCAGCATTCGGCGTGATCGATGTTCTCGCTGCAGCCCTGATGCTGGCCTTCCTTGCGTGGGAAACCGTTGCGGACGAGCAGCAGTGGGCTTTCCAAAGCCGCAAATGGGCAATGATCAAGGGCGGCAAGAAATTGGAGGAACTGCCTTCTCCGTACAATCTCGGATTCAACACCTCCGGTCTCTGGGGAATCAGCAGGCATCCGAACTATTTCGCGGAGCAGGGGATATGGGTCTCGTTCTATGTGTTCACCATTGGAGCCGGACTCGGGGTCGTCAACTGGAGCTTAGCCGGCGCGCTTCTGCTCATAGTCCTGTTCCTCGGCAGTTCCGCTTTCGGCGAAGAAATCAGTTCGGCGAAGTATCCGGCCTACGGACGCTATTGCAAGGAGGTGTCCAAGTTCTTCCCCGGAAAGCGTTTCGTCGCCTGATCCAGGACCCTCCTGCAGACGAGGAGGAAGCGGGCGTTCCCGCATCCGACGCCGAAAATGTGCGATTCGCCTCCAGGTACGGTGCCCAGCCTCTTGCGGAGCTCGTCTGATTTCATGGGTATTCCACGGGCCGACACATCCGCTTTAGGATGGAGCCGGCCCGTTTCCTTTATCGAAGCGGAGCAAAAAGGCAGGGATTCCTCTATCTCCCATATCCTGCCGAGGGTCGAAATGTTGTCAGGAAGCGCTTCGTCATGGATCAGATAGAGATGCGTTTGCGGACCGAATGCTGAAAGGGAAAAACGGCTGCCCAGCAGTTTGAACGCGCCTGCCTTCATCAGGGCGGCTCCGGGTTCGAAGAAACGTGCTCCAAGCCTGATGCTTCCTTCAGGAGCAAACGTAGTACTCGATGCCCGCTCCTCAGAAGGCAGGAAACTGAAGCGCACCCCGGGTCCGGTTCCGGCAACGACGACAAGTGGCTCTACGTCATTGCATCCGCGCTCCAGAAGAGCCAGCACTTCCTTTACTTCACCTCCCGACTGGACTATATGAAGTTCCGACAGCGACGGCCCGAGTCTGCGGCGGAGCATCGTAAGGTCGGCCATGGGGGAAAGTTTCAGCAGAACGGCCGGGGCCTTGCGAAGGAGCATCGGAAGCATGGGGATGACATCCGGCCTGCATTCTTCCAGGAGGAAGACCTTCCCGCCTGCAGAACTCCTTCTGGCCGGGTCCAGGTATATCAGATGCGGTTTGAATCCGTCGAGAAGGCTTTCTGTCGCGGGGTCGGCACCTGCGCTCATGTTCACGGTCCCGATGTTTGTGGCGCCAAGAAGCCTGAAGTTCCCTGCTGCCGCGGCCGCGAGATCCCCGTTGCTTTCCACATACAAGACCTCCCCGGCCAGCCTCGAGAAGAAGAAGGAATCGACGCCCATCCCACCAGTCAGATCCGCAATTCTGGGCTTCGGCACTTCGCAGGCGGAAACTGCCAGTTCCGCCTTGTAACGGGCGGCGGGACTGCTGCTGCATTGCTCGGCGTTGATGGAGGAAGGGACCTTCAGTCCGTCCGTGCCAGACCATTCGGGGACCTTGGCGAGCAGCTTTTCCAACGGTCTTGAGGAAAGGTCGTCCAGCATGGAGGCGAAGGTCGTATGTCGGGTTCCCTGTTTCTTCATTCCGGATGCCAAGTTACTCAGATTCCTTGAAAAGGGCAAATTCGCAGCCGGGAGGGGAATAATTTGCCGGATTCACGGCGAATTAGTATATTAGCCTTGTTTTTAAATTCTTTGGAAGATGAACGATTTCAATGAAGTGGCCAAGAAATGGCTCGAAGGCGATTTTGACCAGGAAACCAGGATCCAGGTCCTGAAATTGCGCGGCGAGGATCCCGCCGGGTTCGAGGATGCCTTCTACAAGAATCTGGAGTTCGGGACCGGAGGACTCAGGGGCCTGATGGGAGTTGGCACCAACCGGATGAACAAATACACTGTCGGCATGGCTTCCCAGGGGCTTGCGAACTATATCCTTTCCCATGTGGAAGGGGAGGACCTGCGCGTCTGCATTTCCTATGACAGCCGCAACAACTCCAAGCTTTTCGCGAAGATAGCCGCCGACGTCTTTTCGGCCAACGGCCTTCATGTATTCATCTTCGACAACATCCGTCCTACGCCGGAACTGAGCTATGCGATCCGTCTTAAGGGAGCCGTTGCAGGCGTGATGGTCACTGCCTCGCACAATCCCAAGGAATACAACGGATACAAGGTATTCTGGTCCGACGGCGCCCAGATCACTTCTCCCGTGGACAAGGAAATCGTCGCAGAGGTAGCCAAGATTACGGATCCTTCCCAGGTCCGGTTCGAGGCTGGGCTACGATGCGGTGAAATCGAGGTCATGGGAAAAGATGTCGACGAAAAATACATCGCCGACCTGCTTTCCCTCACCCTGAGTCCGGAGTCATGCGCACGCCACAGCGACCTGAAATTCGTTTATACTCCCTTGCACGGATGCGGAGTGCGCCTCGTTCCGGAGTGCCTGCGGAGGATGGGCTTCTCCAACGTGATCCACGTGCCGGACCAGGATGTCAGCGACGGCAATTTCCCGACTGTCGTATCGCCCAACCCGGAGGAGCCTTCTGCGCTGAAGATGGCTCTTGAAAAGGCCGACGAGACTGGCGCAGACATAGTTTTCGGCACGGATCCCGACGCTGACCGCTGCGGAATAGCGGTAAGGGATCCGGAAGGGAAGATGGTCCTTTTCAACGGCAACCAGACTGCCTCCATGCTGACATACTACATACTGAGCCGCCGCAAGGAACTGGGGACGCTCGGCCCCGGGTCCTACGTCGTCAAGACGATTGTCACAACGGAGTTGATAAGCGATATCTGCGCCTCGTTCGGCGTGCCCGTGCATAATGTGCTCACCGGATTCAAATACATAGCCGAAGTGGTGCGCAGAAAGGAAAACGAGGGCGAATTCATCTGCGGCGGAGAGGAGAGCTACGGGTTCAACGTCGGCCAGTTCGTCCGGGACAAGGATGCCCAGATAGCCTGCATGATGGTCGCGGAATGCGCAGCCTGGGCCGCCGACCGGGGCCTCAGCCTCTACGGGCTCATGCAGAAGATATACGCGGAGTTCGGTTACAGGAAGGAAGGGCTTGCCAGCCTCGTCCGCAAAGGCAAGACGGGTGCGGAAGAGATACGCTCGATGATGGAGGGGCTTCGCCGCGAACCGCCGAAGGAAATGTGCGGGTCTCCGGTATGCAAGGTCGTCGACTACCTTGAGCCGGAGAAGACCGGGCAGCCTTCGTCGGATGTGCTGCAGTTCTTCAATGAGGCCGGGGATGTGGTCTCGGTCCGTCCTTCCGGCACGGAGCCGAAGATCAAATTCTATTTTGGGGCATCCGGAGACGATGCCGATGAGAAGATAGGGAAACTGCGGCACCAGTTCGTCAGTTGACATTCGCTGCACTTCGGGTTTCGCGCGGTGCAGACATAGCGCCCGTGCAGGATCAGCCAGTGATGCGCGACCGGGCGCAGTTTTCCGGGTATATGACGCTCGAGGTCCTTTTCCACGGCCCCGGGCGTCTTTCCGTCTGAGAGGCCAAGCCGGTGCGAAACGCGGAAGACATGTGTGTCCACTGCTATCACCGGTTTGTCATAGACTATCGAGGCAACGACATTGGCGGTCTTCCGGCCTACCCCTGGAAGACTCATCAGGTCGTCTATGTCCGCGGGAATCTCGCCGTGGAACACATCAACCACCTTCCGGGCCATGCCGACGAGGTGCGAGGCCTTGCTGCGGGGATATGAAATCGAACGTATCAGCTCGAAGACGTCGTCCTCATCGGCTTCGGCAAGCTTCTCGACCGTCGGATATGCCTTGAAAAGGGCCGGTGTGGTGAGATTCACCCTTTTGTCCGTACACTGGGCCGACAGTATCACTGCGACGATCAGTTCATACGGATTTCGGAACTCCAGCTCGCTTTGCGCGACGCTCCGGCTTTCGAGGAAATGGGCGATTATGCCTTCGAAGCGTTGTTTTCTGTGCAGTGTTCGTCCTTGCATACAAATACGCGTCCGGGATACTTCTCGATGATGGACAGGTTGTGGGTTACAATCACCACGGCCGTTCCGCGGATCTTGTTTATATCGTACAGGAGGGACATGATGCCGTCTGCTGTCTCGGCGTCGAGGTTGCCTGTCGGTTCGTCGGCGAGTATGAGTTCGGGTTCGTTCAGGATTGCCCTGGCTATCGCCACGCGCTGCTGTTCCCCTCCGGAAAGCTGGTGAGGCATCTTGTGCGCCTTGGTTTCCATTCCTACGGCGAGCAGGACGTTCTCGACCTTGGCATGCATCCTTTCCTTGTCGGTCCATCCCGTGGACCGCAGCACGAACAGAAGGTTGTCCTCGACGTTGCGGTCCATCAGCAACTGGAAATCCTGGAAGACGACTCCGATCTTGCGGCGCAGCAGGGGAATGTCTTTCGGGCGGAGTTTCCCGAGTGAGAAACCGCATACGGACGCTTCGCCGCCGCCAAGCCTGTTTTCGCCTGTCAGGGTCCTGATTATCGAGGTCTTTCCGGTGCCGACCTTGCCGATGATGTAGACGAAATCTCCGCGTGAAATTTCGAGGTTCACGCCATACAGGACGGGGACTTCCCCGTTCAAGATTCCGGCGTTGGAAAAAGCTATCAGAGTGTTCATAAAAAATGGCGCAACGGTGCAAATATAGCGGATTTTTTAAGTAAATTTGTAAGTTTTAAAAGAAGATTGTCTATGAAGGCTCGAAAATATATTCTCGCCCTTGCCGGCCTCGCCGCCGGAGCGTGTCTCTGCTCCCAGGCCCGCCCTGCGGACAGGGACAGTTACAGGGAAGGGAAGAGGCTGATGGCGGCGGGCATGTTCGATGCGGCCCGCGTTTGTTTCGAACGCGCGGACGCCAGCGGAGAGGATCAGTCATGCTGCGGCTATGCCACGCTTTGCGCGTTGAAATCCGGCGCCGCCGACAGGGAAGACGCGTATGGGGCCTATATCTCGAAGAATCCATCTTCCGCCCTTGGTTCGAAAGTCAGGTTCGAGCATGCCAGGCAACTGTTCGACGCTGGTCGTTTCGAGGAAGCGGAAAGGGAATTCGCCCTCGTGCGCCCTTCGGCGCTCGACGCATCCAGCAAGGCTGAGCTTGCCTTCAAATCCGGCTGGTGCCGTTATGCCGGGAAGGACTACGGCGGAGCGAAAAGCATATTCTCTGACGTTCAGAAAATGCCGTTCAGCGATTATACCGCCCCTTCCCGTTATCTTCTCGGATACATCGCATATACTGAAAAGAATTTCGACGAGGCCGTAAAATGGTTTACCCTCTCGGCAAAGGACGGGCGTTTCACCCAGCTTTCCAGGTTCTATCTGACCGACTGCCGGTTCATGAAGCATGACTACGACTATGTCATCGAAGAGGGGACGAAACTGTTCGGGGAAATGCAGGCGGGACGGAAGGCTCACCTGGCCCGTATCATTTCGGAGTCGTATCTCGTAAGGGGGGACGCTGTGAAAGCGCGCGAGTACTATCTTCAGGGCCCTTCAGTGGAGCACAGCCGTTCGGACAGTTTCTTCTCGGGTTCCGTCTTCTATGCCGTGAAGGATTACGAGGCTGCGATAGGGAGTTTCCTGAAGATGCAGGACCGCAGCGATTCTCTCGGACAGGTCGCCAATTACCAGCTTGGCTGGTCATATATCCAGACCAAGAACAAGGTTGCGGCCCTCGATGCCTTCAAGGCGGCCTCCGAAGCCGATTACAACTGGCAGATACGGGAGGATGCCGCTTTCAATTACGCCAAGCTCGCTTTCGACCTGAACCACGACAGTTCCGCGTTCGCCCGCTACCTGAAGGAGTATTCCACCCTCAGCAAGGGAGACAGGATCTACGGTTACATGGCCCTGGCTGCCCTGTACGACCGGGATTATGCCGCCGCTGTCGAAGCCTACGACAACGTCGAGACCCTCGACAGGACGCAGAAGATGAATTACGCCAAGGCCAATTACCTGCGCGCTTCCCAGCTTACGGCGGGCGGCTCCTGGAGGGATGCGGTCCCATATCTCAAGGCGGCCGCCTTCTACCTGCCGAAGCAGAACCAGTTCAACCAGCTGGCGCGTTACTGGCTCGGTGAATCCTGGTACCACAGCGGGAACTACGAGGAGGCCCTTCAGGTTTATACCGATCTTTACAACGTCTCCGCGCTAGACCGCCGTCCCGAAGGCAAGGCACTGTCCTACAATATGGCATACTGCCAGTTCGGGATGGAGAACTACGGCGAGGCTGCAAGGTGGTTCGACTATTATATCGCGACCGGGGACCCGACGTTCCGTCAGGACGCCCTCGTGAAAAGGGCCGACTGCGATTTCGCGCGGAAAAGATACAAGGCAGCGGCCGCTTCGTACAAGAAGGCTGTCGATGAGGATCCTTCCGCTGAGAACATCTATCCCCGTTACCGTCAGGCGCTTTCCCTCGGACTGACGGGGGACAGGCAGGGCAAGGTCAGCGTGCTGGCCCCCGTATCGAAGGCGCCCAAGGATGCGCCCATGTATTGCGAGGCCATGTACGAACTCGGCCGTGCGTACATGGACGTTGAAAACTACGACAAGGCGCTTGGAGCTTTCTCCACGCTGCGCAGGAACGCTGCCGACAGTTCGTATGCGGCCCGCTCGCTCATCGGCCTCGGCATGACGAACCGCAACATGACACGCTACGACAAGGCGCTTGCGAACTACAAGCGGGTCGTCGCCATGATGCCGGGAAGCGAGTACGCCGAAGACGCCCTTCTTGCCATAGAGTCTATCTATCAGGCACGCAGGGAGCCCGAGAAGTATCTGGAGTATGTGGAAGCCAACTCGCTTGCCTCGGGCAAGAGCGAGGCCGACAGGGAACTGATGTATTTCAACACCGGCCAGCAGATTTTCCTCGCGGAGAATTATCCCCAGGCCATCATTTCCCTCCAGAAATTCCTGGACAAGTATCCGAAGTCGTCCCGCCGTTTCGAGGCCTGGTTCTATATGGCCGAGTCTTACAGGCTTTCCGGGGATAAGGAAAAAGCCTGCGACTGGTACTCGAAGGTGCTTGACGCCGATGCTGATGGCCCGTTCAAGGAGCAGGCAACCCTTGGCCTTGCCACCCAGTCATATGCGCTGGAGCGCTGGGGCAAGGCCTATACCGCATATTCCACCCTCCGCGAAATCGCTATCCTGGAAGGGAACAAGGAGCTTGCGGAAATCGGGATGATGCGTTCCGCCTTCAGGGCGAGGGATTATTTCGGGGCCATAGAGGCGACGGAGTTCGTCGAAAAGCAGGTTCCCGCGGACAAGGATCTCGCACGGGAATGCCGCTATGTCAAGGCGAAATCCCTGCTTTCGAGCAGCAGGCGCGCGGAGGCTATGAGCCTCCTGCCCGCGCTTGCCGCGGAGCCCTCCACGCCGGAGGGCGCGGAGGCGCGCCTGTTGCTTATCCAGGACAGTTTCGACCAGGGTCGTTTCGCTGAGGTCGAAGAAATGGTATATGACTTCGCTTCCGTCGCAGGAAGCCAGTCCTACTGGCTGGCCAGGGCGTTCCTCGTCCTTGGCGACAGTTTCTTCGAAAGGGGCAACGAGGCCCAGGCCAGGGCGACATGGGAAAGCGTCAGGGACGGATATGTAAGCGAATCAGGCTCGGATGACGTGCCCGAACTCGCCAAACTCAAACTCGAGAAGCTGAATCATGAATAGAAAGATACTCTCCGCTTGCCTAGCCCTCGCGGCAGCCGGCGGCGCCGCCGCCCAGAATCTCCACCCGGAGATCGTGGTGACGAACGAATATGAATCCAAGACCGTGTCCGTCCCGAAGCAGGCCCTTCCCATGGCCTTTCCGGACTCTTTGCGCGAATTCAACTACAAGTTCGACTATTCGGTCTTCGACAACCCTTACGAAGGGAGCAGCGAGTTCAACCCCTACCTTGTGAACCTCACGCCGGCCCGCTCTGAACGCAATAGCCGTTCGCTGTGGCTTCGCGCCGGAGCAGGGTGGACCTTCCATCCTGAATTCAAGGCCGTATGGACTCCTGTACGCAAGGAAAGCTCGCGTTTAGGCTTATATGCTGATTACAAAGGCTATTCCGGTCCATACCGGACCCTCGCCGCCGACCTTTCCTCCGTGCGCGGTTCTTTCCGGCATGGCTGTGACCATGCGGCGAAGGCCGGAGCCGTGTTTTCCGGATTCACCGACAGGCACGAATTCCGGGCGGAAGTGAAATATGACGGCATTTTCGCCGGGCTGGATGCGGAGTCGTCCCTTAACACCGGAGGGGTTTCCTTCGGGATTTCTTCCCGTGCAGGGTCTTCTTCTGCCCTGGATTACAGCATCGACGCTTCTTTCGAAGGCGGGACGGACCGATCCCCGGAGGGTGTACTCGGCCTGGCAGATTTCAATCTCGGCAGCCGTCTGGTACCGCATATCCCGGATCTGGGCTTCGATTTAGTCGCCGACCTCGGGGTCAGGTATCTTGGATGTAGCGGCGTGTTCGATGCGCGTCATGTCGGTGTCAGCATCAATCCGAAGGCGGTGTGGAAATTCGGTAACCTGGACCTTTCGGCCGGGGTGAGGCTGGACATGGTCAGTCCTGCCGGCAACGCTTCCGGACAGTATTCACGTACCGGGCAGATCATTTATCCCGACGTCAGGGCCTCGTATGCATTCCTGGACGGCGCGTTGACGGCTTATGCGTCCGCGACCGGAGGGGCCAGGGGAGTGAGCTGGTCGGAGCTGCGCGGAAAGAACCATTTCCTGCGCCCCTCCCTTATGGCCGGAAATGTCCTTGAAAATGAAATCGTCCGCCTTGATGCCGCAGCCGGGGTGCGGGGCAGGATCACCCAGTGGTTCCACTACGACCTCAGTGCCGGATACGCCTTCCTTTCGGGAACGCCGGCCGAACTGGTGCTTCTCACTGCTCCGTCCGTCTTCTCCCAAAGCGTCACTTATGTCGATGAAGGCCTGTTCCATGCCGATCTGGGCGGCAGCCTCGACCTCGAGGACATCTCGGTCGACGGGGTCCTGAGTTACCGGAAGGCCTCGGCGGCCGCAGCCGCCCCCATGGTGTTCCCGTCACCCTTCTCCGCCGATGTGCGCATCTCCTATTGCTGGGCCGGAAGGCTTGACATATGGACCGGGCTGAGCGCCTCGCTTTCGCGCAGGTCGCTTGTCGCAGACTATACCGGCGGCACGTATGCCGGGACTTTGGAAATGAAGGTCCCCGGATACGCCGACATTTCCGTCGGGGCTGAGTATGCCCTGACCCGCAGATGGAAGGTCTGGGGCCGTGTCGGCAATCTCATGAACGCCGATGTTCGCCAGCTCCCGGTTTATGCCCGCCAAGGCATCAACTTTACGGCAGGAATATGCCTGGAATTGTAAGATTTTTTGTAACTTCGCACACTTTATAAGCACCATATCCGAAGATGATTGACAACGAAGAGATGAAGCAGGCGGAAGAGCAGTATTCCGCGAACAGTATCCAGGTCCTCGAAGGCCTGGAGGCAGTGAGG
>JAEEIQ010000114.1 GCA_016281435.1 Bacteroidales bacterium | reverse complement strand
TGACCACGATGCCGATTCTTTCCTTACGAAGATTTCTTTCCATAACGGGATATAATTAATTTTGTTTTTCTTTTTCGGCAAGGATGGTGATCATCAGGGCGATATCCCTCCTGGTCTTCTTGAACTTGGACGTATCCTCCAATGGAGAAATGGCGTGGTTGATCTTCATCGAGTCAAGGTTGGCCTTCTCGATCTGGATGCGGTCGCGCAGGTCTGCTACAGACATTTCGCGTGCTTCTGTTGCTTTCATCTTGTTCTCTCCATTTAATTATTCGACATAGTCCCTGCGGACGACGCACTTGGTGGCGATGGGAAGCTTGTTGGCGCCGAGACGCATAGCTTCTTTCGCGACGGCCATGGGAACTCCCTCGGCTTCGAAAATGATGCGGCCGGGAGTGATGGGAGCCACGAATGCATACGGATCACCCTTACCTTTACCCATACGGGTGTCAAGAGGCTTCTTGGTGATGGGCTTCACGGGGAAGACCCTGATCCAGATCTGTCCCTCACGGTTCATGTAACGTGAGATGGCCTGACGGGCAGCCTCGATCTGCTGGGCGGTAAGCCAGCAATTTTCAAGGGTCTTGATACCGAAAGAACCGAACGCAAGCTGATTGCCACGCTGGGCCATGCCCTTCATGCGGTTCTTCTGCTCCCTTCTGAATTTTGTTCTCTTAGGTTGTAACATCGCTGTATTACTTTAATTATACTTAATTTCTTCTAACTCCTTAATACTCAATTAATAAGCACTTTAGGGGCCGTTTTTCGGGACTGCAAAGATAGTAAAAAAATCCCAAACACAAAGACTTTTTACAATTATTTTCAAGTATTTTCGACACGGAATCCCGAATACTAAACAAAACCTTTTCAGCGAGTTACAATATCCGACACTCAAAAAGTCCGCATCATTTTCGACACGCGATTTCCAGGCCGGAAAAGGGCGCACGTTTTTTGATTATCTTTGCACGTTGTGAGCCTCAAAAGATTCATACCGGTTCTCCTTGTCCTGCTCCTTCTTCCGGAGACGGAGGCCCTTTCGCAGCGCGTCCGGAAAGTACGCGGCACGCCCATGCGCTACGAAGTCATAGACGGGGACACGGTCTTCGTGGACGTGCTGGACCCCATCTGGGTCTTCCCGAAAGGCCGGCGTATGAAAAGCGGGGACTGGAGGCGCGAATACAGGCTCATATATAATTTCAACAAGGTTTACCCGTACGCCCTCGTAGGGCGCAGGATGATGGCCCAGGTGGACAGCACGATAGCGGCGGACGTCAGCAAGAAAAGCCAGAGGGCCCAATACATCAGGGACGTCGAGAGGGAACTCTTCCGCATTTTCGAAAAGGACATACGGAACATGACCATTTCCCAGGGCATGGTCCTGATGCGCCTCGTGGACAGGGAATGCGGGATGCCCCCGTACGACATCATAAAAACCTATGTCAGCGGATTCGCCGCCGGATTCTGGCAGGCGGTGGCCCGTCTTTTCGGGACGGACCTCAAAAAGCGATACGACCCCTCTCAGGGGCAGGACGCAAAGATAGAAAAGCTGATAGGGATCTGGGATGCCGGGAACTGGGACTCCTTCTACTACTCGATCTTCTGGGAGGCGCCCCGTAAGACCGTGATAAAACGGGAGCACCTGGAAAGCGAAGTCAAAAGGCGCTAGGGGACCATCTTCAGTTCCTCCCCGTCGAAAACGGCATGGGGAGTGCCGCCGTCCAGCCAGTCATCCAGCACCACGAGAGTGGCCCCGCAGGGCAGGGTCTCCCTCACCGGGACATGGAAATGGCCATAAATGAACCAGTCAGCGGGAGTCTTCCGGTACAGGGCCTCCGAGTATTTCCACAAAGCCTCCTCGCTCCCCTTCCAGACATAGGGCTCATGGGCCTTGCGGTTGCTGCCGGACCACCCGAGGCCGAAACGGAAGGCCAGCCAGGGATGCAGGCTGCTGAAAAGAACCTGCAGGAAACGGCACCTGAACACCCCGAGCATGAGCCTGTAGCCGAAGGGCGTCGGGCCGAGCCCGTGGCCGTGGCCGAGGCAGAAGCGGCTGCCTCCGAATTCCAGCAGCAGAGGCTGTTCCACCTGCCTTATCCCTATGGTCTTGAGGAACCCGTATGCCCAGAGATCATGGTTTCCGGGGACGAAATAAACCTCCACCCCTTCGTCCATCATGGCGCTGAGCCGCGCGAGCACCTTGAAGCCGCATTTCGGAATCACGTCCCTGTACTCGTACCAGAAATCCCAGATGTCCCCAAGGAGGCACAGGGCCCGGGTGCGGGCCGTATCGATGCCCTTCAGGAAGCCCAGGAAACGGGCCTCACGCTCTTCGGGATCGCCCTGCTTCAGGCCGAGATGCACGTCCGAGACGAAATATACGAGCCTGCGTCCTTCCATCCTACGAAAGCACGGTATAAAGGATGACGGAAAGGCCGACGAGCACGCAATAAAGGGCGAACCACTTCAGCTTCGCCTTCTTGACAAGCGCTATCATCACCTTGCAGGCGAAGAGCCCGCTTACGAAAGCCGACACGAATCCGAGCGCAAGGGGCAGGGCCCCTATGGAAGAGGCGGACATGTCGCCGCCGACAAGGTCCAGGAAGGCCTCCCCAAGGATAGGGATGAGGACCATCAGGAAAGAGAACTGGGCGACGTTTTCGCGCTTTACGCCACAGAGCAGCCCGGTGCTGATAGTGGTACCGGAGCGCGACAACCCGGGAATCACGGCGAGCGCCTGCCCCAGGCCCACCACAAGGGCCTGCCAGAAGGAAATGCCGTTGCGCTCCTCCTTCCCGGAAGCCGCTACGGGCTTTCTGTCCGAGAAGAAAAGAAGGGCTGACGTGACGACCAGGGCTATCCCGACGACGAGCAGCGAAGAAAAGAGCCCCTCGACGAAATCCTTGAAGAACATGCCGACCACGAACACCGGGATCATCGACACCAGGATCTTGCAGACATAGTCGGTCTCGTCGTTGTAGCGGAACTTGAAAAGTCCTTTCAGGAGGTCCAGTATCTGCTTCCTGAACACCACTATCGTGGCAAGGACCGTGGCCGCATGGACCGCGACCTCGAAGACAAGGTCCCCGGAGGCTTCGACGCCGAGAATCTCGCGCCCTATGGCAAGGTGCCCGCTGCTGCTGACCGGAAGGAACTCCGTCAATCCCTGGACAAGACCCAGGATAATAGCCTGAAACCACTCCATACCTTACTCCTCCTTGTCCTTGAACCTGCCCATGATGGCCACTATCTCCGTCACGATCCCGGCGATGATGACGACGGGAGCGGCAACCAGCCGGCGGAAATCGAACATCGCATAATTGAAGGGCTCACCCAGCTTCACGCCTCCCCCGATCATCAGGACAAAGCCCGCGACCATCACGACAAAGCCGGCTGCAAGGATACGTATACCCTTGCGGCTGAGAGCCATCTTATCAGTGTTTTCGTTCTTTTTCATATCAATAATACAACTGTCCCCGCTTCAGGGACACCAGTTTATTCACGACGAACCATGTGCTGACGACGCAGATCAGCACCCCGAGCAGCACGAGGCCGGCGGCGGTAAAGGCCAGGAGCTCCGGGGTCAGGATCGAAGAGGCCTGCGGGATGCTTCTCATCGCAAGGACCACCAGGGCCGCCACGCCGGCGATTCCCAGCAGGGCTGCGGCCAGCCCCTGGAGCACGGCCCTTCCGATGAAGGGCCTGCGGATGAAGGCGCGCGTCGCTCCCACCATCTTCATAGTATGGATCGAGAACCTGCGTGCGAACACGTCCAGCCGTACGGTATTCCCTATCAGCACGAAGGAGATGAAGAGCAGCAGAAGGATGAAAAAGCCGAGCACGATGGTCAGTTTCCCTATGTTCGCATTGAGGGCGTCTATCATCGACTGCTGCCAGTCTATCTCATCCACGAGCGGATCCGAAAGGGCGGCGCGGACCACGTCGAGGCTGTCGGAGCAGACATACTCCGCATTCAGGGCGACTTCCACGGAAACAGGGATGGGAGACGAGGGGAACACGTTCAGGAAATCCTCCCCGAGCATCTCCTTCATCTGAGCGGTTCCCTCCTCGCGGGAAATCACACGGGCATCCCTCACGCACGGCAGCGCCGTTATCCGGGACTCGTACGCGCCGGCCCGGACCTCGTCCACATCCTGCTTGAGGATTACTGAAATATGGAGATTCTCCTTGAAATAATCGGCCACTCCGCCGGCGACTCCGGCCAGCAGGGCCGCAATCCCTACAAGGAACAGCACGAGGGCGATGCTGACTACCGACGAAAGGTAGGACCCCGCCAGGCGCCTGCGCATCATCTTTTTCTCCTTATCCGCCATATTACGCCAAAATAGTCTTCAAAGATAGTCAAATATCCAAATATCAAAAAAAAATCTTATCTTTGTATGGATGGATAATATTATGAAGAAGGTACTTTTCGTCAACTCGGAAATTTTCCCCTACCTGGAGGAAAGCCCCGCTTCCTCCATCGGGAGGTATCTCCCCCAGGGCATACAGGAACGGAAGAAGGAAATCCGCTCCTTCATGCCCCGTTTCGGATGCATCAATGAGCGCAAGAACCAGCTTCATGAAGTCATCCGCCTCTCCGGGATGAACATCATCATCTCGGACGTGGACAGGCCCCTCATAATCAAGGTCGCCTCCATTTCCTCCGCAAGAATCCAGGTCTATTTCATAGACAACGAAGATTACTTCCACCGCAAGCAGGTCTTCCGCGACGAGGACGGCGTCTTCTTCCCGGACAACGACGAAAGGGCCATCTTCTTCGCCCGCGGCGTCCTCGAGACCGTGAAGAAGCTCCGCTGGGCCCCGGACATCATACACTGCCAGGGCTGGATCTCGCACCTCGTGCCCATCTACCTCAAGAAAGCATACAAGGATGATCCCATCTTCTCCTCGAGCAAGGTGGTACTCTCGTTGTACGACGACCTTCCGGACGAGGACTTCGACCCCGCGTTCGCGGCGAAAGTCCCCTTCGGAGGTGTCACGGCGGCGGACCTGGGCTTCCTCGCCGGGAAATCCGATGGCATAAATCTTGCTAAAACCGCTATCGAGTACTCGGACGGCGTCATCCTCGGCGGCAAGAACATCCGCAAGGAACTGACCGACTACTGCCGGCAGAGGGAACTGCCTGTTCTCCCCTATTCGGCGGATTCGATCGCTTCCGGAGCGTACATCGACGAATACGACGCGTTTTACGAGCAATTTTAGAGAATGAAGCACAGAAGCCTGCTGGCTGCCGCAGCCGCGATCTCACTTGCCTGCTGCCTGCCGTCTTGCATAGAAACCGACGTCAAGCTCGGAGAAAGTCTCATCGTCGTCGATGACACTTACGACATACACACCGTCTCGGCCCCCATCACCGACATCGACCTCCGCATGGCCGACAGCCTTTCCGGCTTTTCGTCCACGCGCATCACGGTCGGGGCGCTCCGCGAGCCGGAATTCGGCCTGACCACCAGATCCAGCGTCATCACTCTCGTCCCCCTGCACGACAAGCTCGACTTCGGGACCTCGCCCCAGCTGCTGCGCTTCCATGTCAGCGCCGCCTTCGACTCGATTTCCGTCGCCCGGGACGACCAGAAGCGCATCCTGCAGAGCCTGAAAGTCTATGAGACCACGACCGCACCCGACTACGAGAAGAACTTCGACCTCAACACGGACATAGACCACGGCAGCACTCCGGTCTGCGCAGGTTCCCCGATGCTCAACGGCTCCGACTCCCTGTCCTTCGACCTGACCCCGGAATACGCATCGCGCTATCTCAGCCTCACGGCCGACGACATGAAGAGCCTGGACGCATACCTTTCGAAGGTGAAGGGCCTGTATCTGGAGTCCGACGAGCCTCTCGCGGACGGAGGTAGGATCAACATGTTCGACCTCCAGCTCGAATACGACAGCGACAACTACTATGTCAAGGGCAACTACGGCCGCCTCTCCTTCCGTTCCACATATGACGGGAAGCAGAAGGACACCGTTTTCCTGTTCTACCTCAGCGCCACCGATATCTACGACATCGATTCGCTGCTGACGAACTCCGGCACCGGCAGTTTCCCTCAGTACTGCCTCAACCTCACAGGCCATTCCACCGCGGCCCGCGAAGGCAAGGCGACGGACAAGATCAACGTCGAGGGCGGCGGCGGCCTCAAGCCCCGCATCAAGGCCTCGGTCCTGCGCCAGATGGCCTGGGATGCCATCAGCCCCTACGGGGATCCTTCGAAGGCCGTCATCAACAAGGCCTCGCTGGTCTTCCCCTTCGAGTACACCGAGGGCATGGACTACGGCAAATACCCCGTGCAGCTCAGCCCTACCTGCCGCTTCCTCACGGACAAATCAGCGAGCTTCATGGGCCTGACGGACGCCAGCTCCGAGAACGAGAACCAGGGGGATATCAACTACTCCCTGTCGCAGTACGCCCCGGACATCACCTACCACCTGCAGGAGATACTCAAGATGGACCCGTCGAAGCTTTCGACAGGCAACTATGACATCTGGCTGCTCGTGATGGCCTACGAGACCGTGAAGACCACCACGGCGGGCTCCTCCGAGATGAGCGACTATTACAAGATGCTGGCCTATTCCCAGTACTACAACAACATGTACTCCGGATACGGCGGTTACGGCTACGGTGGATACGGTTACGGCTACGGCAGCTATTACGGGGACCCTTACTCCAACTACACCAGCTACATGCTCGCGGCGCAGTACGCAGGGCAGTCCTCGACCACCTCGAGCACTCAGCTCAAGCTCGACAAGGACCGCTTCTACAATGCGGTGCTGAACGGCCCCTCTGCACCTTCGGGCCGCGTCCCGACGCTCGAACTGACATTCTCCCTCCCGAGGAAATAACCGGGTCTGAAACGCGGACAAAAAGGGGCTGCATTCCGTATCGGATGCAACCCCTATTTCATTTGAAAAGATGTCTTGGAGGATTAGGCGAGTTTCTCGGCGACTTTGTCGACAGCGTCCTTGACGGTGGCGATGGTGCTGGTCTCCTCATCGGGAATCTTGATGCCGAATACCTTCTCGAATTCCATAAGGAGTTCGACGGTGTCCAGGGAATCAGCGCCAAGGTCATTGGTGAAATTCGCGGTCTCAGTAACCTCGGAGGGCTCGACGCCAAGCTTGTCAACGATAATGTCCTTGACTTTCTTTACGATTTCCTCGTATTCCATAACGATTTAGAATTTAAGTTTATAATAGTACTGTCTCAATTATTCTGTCAAACAGAATGCAAAGTAACTAAAAATAAATCGGATTTCCAAACTACCCTCTTTTCGCCATGCCGAGCCAGAGCCTCAGGCCGTTCAGCGCATTCACCAGATAGAAAGAGTATTTGATGACGTAGATCAGGGCATAGCTATCCCCCGGGGAGCCGGCAAGTGTCAGGGACCACATCACGATGGAAGAGACGTTCACCCCGATCCAGAAGAACCACTGCTCCATGTATGCGGTAGAGAGCAGCAGCTGCCCGATTATGTTGCAGACCACCGATATGGCATCGGTCAGGGGAGTGCTGCCGGCGCCGGTGACGCGCAGCAGGATGAAAAGCGCCGCGGAGCCCAGCACGAAAGTGCTTCCCGCGACGATCCTTCCCTTGAGCGACAGAGTGCGGGCCTTCAAGCCTTCCTTTCGTGAGGCTCCCCTGCGGCGCCACTGCGCGAAACCCACGAACTGCATCGGAAGGAAGTACAGGAGGTGCAGCAGAGCGTTGCCGTACTTTGCGCCCACAAAGCACATGGCGGCATAGATGGCCACGTTGACCGCCCCGAAAAGGAAATTCCAGATTATGCCGTTGGCGGAACATACGGTCCCGAGTATCCCCATCAGCGAGCCGAAGGCGGCGACGAGCAGCAGCACCGGATTCCCGTCCCCGCGGCCGAGCCGTATTGCCGTCGCGAGCACTATCGCAACCGTCATCCCTATGAGGATGAACGCATTGAAAAGTGTATTGAAATCAAGCTTCTTCTTCATTCCCGTTCAGTTTTTTGTGCAGCCTTTCCGCAAGGACGGGGCCGACGAAGGCCTTGAGGTCTTCAAGCGGCGCCGCAGCGATGCGCGCGACGCTGCCGTAATGCATCAGCAGCCGTCTTTCCGTGGCCGGGCCGACCCCCTTGACCGAGCTTAGGGCCGATTCGACCTGGGCCTTGCGGCGCAGTTTGCGGTGGAAGGTTATGCCGAAGCGGTGCGCCTCGTCCCTGATGTGCTGGAGCACGCGCAGGGCCTGCGAATTGCGGTCGAGGAAAAGGGGATAGGGGTCGCCTATGCGGATGACCTCTTCCAGCCTTTCCGCGAGGCCAATGACGAACAGCTTGTCCTGGATGCCGAGTTCGCAGAGGGCCTGCCAGGCGAAGTTGAGCTGGCCCTTGCCGCCGTCGATGACGACAAGCTGCGGAAGGTCGTCCGGATCCTCGGCGAGCATGCGGGAGTAGCGCCGGCTGACTATTTCCTTCATGGAGGCGTAGTCGTTGGCCCCTACGACAGTCTTTATCTTGAACTTGCGGTAGTCCTTCTTCGAAGGGACCCCGTCGCGGAACACGACGCAGGCGGCCACAGGATTGGTCCCGAGGATGTTGGAGTTGTCGAAACACTCCATGTGGACGGGCAGTTCCTCCATCCCGAGGGCCTTGCGCAGTTCCTCGAGCACGGCGCGGTGGAACTCGTCCGGATCCGTGTGCTCCCGCTGCTTGAGGGAGTTGAACTGGAACTCGCGGGCATTCTTGACGCTGAGCTGCAGCAGGGCCATCTTATCGCCCTTGACCGGGATATGGAAGTCCACCCCGTCAATCGCGACGTCCGGAAGGAAGGGGACGACGACCTCCTTTGCGAGCTGGCCGAACTTGGATTCGATTTCGGCGATGAAGGCGCTCAGGACCGCCTCCTGCTCTTCTTCTATGTGCATCTTGAAGCCCAGGTTGAGCGACTGGATTATCGCTCCGCCCCGGATGCGGAGGAAATTGCCGAAGGCTTCGGGGCCGTCGAAGACAAGCGAGAACACATCCACGTCCCTGTCCGCCGCAGCGATGATCACGGACTTCGCATAATGGCCGCGGAGGGCTTCCGCCCTGTCCTTGCAGGCCTGGGCCGTCTCGAAATCAAGTTCCTCCGCCGCCTGCCGCATCCTTTCCTCGTAGCCCCGGATGATCTCGCCCGCACCGCCTTTGAGAAGCCTCACTATCTCGTCTATCCAGCTTCCGTATTCTTCCTTGGAAACGGCCCCGATGCAGCAGCCGCGGCAGCGCCCGAGATGGAAGTTCAGGCAGGGCCGCACGTTGCCGCGCAGGATCGAAGAAGACGTTATCTTCTGGTTGCAGGTTCGCAAGGGATAGTTCTCGTGGAAGAAATCCACGAGGGAGCGGGCATGCATCACGGAACTGTACGGCCCGAAATAGCGGGAGCCGTTCTGGACCACGCGGCGCGTAAGGAAGACCTTCGGGTACTCGTCGGCCGTCACGCATATCCACGGATAGGTCTTCGAGTCCTTCAGCAGGATGTTGTACTTCGGCTTGTACTGCTTTATCAGGTTGTTTTCCAGCAGCAGAGCGTCGGCCTCCGTGTCCACGACGGAGAACTGGGCGTCGGCTATCTTCGAGACGAGGATGCGGGTCTTCGTGTTCAGCCTCGAGGGGTCGACGAAGTACTGGGCGACCCTCTTGTGAAGGTCCTTGGCCTTGCCCACATATATCACATTCCCCTCGGAGTCGTAGTAACGGTAGACTCCGGGGGAATGCGGGAAGAGAGCTATTTTCTCCTTAACGTCCAAGGCGGGATGCGACTTCCTTCGCGATTTCCTCTCCGCGCAGGTCCCTCTTCAGGATAGTCCCGTCAGGGCCGAAGAGGATGAGTTGGGGGATGCCTTCGATGCCGTAGATGTCCGTGGGGATCTTTTGGGCATTGACGATCTGGTTCCACTTGACCCCGTAGGCTGCGGCGGTGTCGGCGCTGGCCTTGGGATCGTCCCATACGGCCACGCTGAGGATGTCGAAGTTGTCTCCGGCGAATTCCTCATAGACCTTCTTGATGTTGGGGATTTCCCTCTTGCAGGGGCCGCACCAGCTGGCCCAGAAGTCCACAAGCATGAACTTTCCCTTGCCGACATAGTCGGAGAACTTCACGACTCCCTTGTCTTCCGCGTCCGGATACTGTACGATCTCGAAGTCCGTGAACATCTTGCCTTCCGCCGTGGCCTTCTTGCTTCCGAGGCTCGCGGAGAGTTTCTTCACGAAATCGTCTTCCCTGTTTGCGGGGCCGAGTTTTGCTATCAGGGCCTCGAGCTCTTCGGGATCGAGCAGGTAGTAGATATTCTGCAGGGCGGTAAGGCCGAGCTCGTTGTCCGCGTTTTTCCGGATTGTCTTCTTTCCGAGTTCGCAGAGCTGCTTTATTGCCTTTTCCTGCACTTCTTCAAGCTTGGCCTGCCTTGCGGCGGCATCAAGGGTGGTGTCGGCCTTCACGGCTTCGACGCTGCTGCTGAACGCCTCCATGATGGCTTCGCTCTTCTCGTTGAACTGAATCGTCTTCTGTTCCAGGGTCTGGCTGTTGCAGGCCAGGACCGAAAGCGCGGCAAATGCCGCAAGGATTGTCTTTTTCATATTTGGACTTGCTGTTAATTACAATATCGCCGGTCCCGAGCTGACGGAACCGGCGATAAAGATAAGAATTTTCTCAGAAACTACCTCTGGCTGTCACGACGGGGACGACGGTCGCCGCCACGACGCTCGCCGCGGCGCTCGCCGCGACCGCCACGGCCCTGCGAAGAGGAGCCCTGTGCGGAGGCTGCTGTGCCGGCGTTCGGGGAAAGATCCTGCTTGCCGTAACGTTCGCCGTTGCAGATCCACACCTTGATTCCGAGGGCACCGACCTTCGTGTTCGCGACTGCGAGCGCATAGTCGATATCGGCACGGAAAGTGTGCAGAGGGGTACGGCCTTCCTTGAACATCTCGCTGCGGGCGATTTCAGCGCCGCCGATACGGCCGCTGACCTGCACCTTGATGCCTTCGGCGCCGACGCGGATCGCGTTGGCGATAGCCATCTTGATGGCCCTGCGGTAAGAGACGCGCCCTTCGATCTGACGGGCAATGGAATCTGCCACGATGTTGGCGTCGACCTCGGGACGACGGACCTCGAAGATGTTGATCTGGACATCCTTCTTCGTGACCTTCTTCAATTCTTCCTTGAGGCGGTCGACCTCGGTGCCGCCCTTGCCGATGATGAAGCCGGGACGGGCAGCGTGGATCGTCACGGTGATGAGCTTGAGCGTCCTCTCAATGACGATTCTGCTGAGGCTGGCCTTCGCCAGACGGCTGCTCAGATACTTGCGGATTTCGTAGTCTTCCGCAATCTTCTCCGCGTAGTTGTCACCGCACCAGTTGGAATCCCAACCACGGGTGATGCCTATTCTGTTGCTGATAGGATTAGTCTTCTGTCCCATATTACTTGTTCTCTTTCTCTACGGGTTGTTTGACATCGAGGATCACGGTGACGTGGTTGGAACGCTTGCGGATGCGGCCGGCCCTGCCCTGAGGCATGGGACGGAGACGCTTCAGCGTGCGGCCCTCGTCGACCATGATGGTCTTGACATATACATTTCCGTTGTCAAGCTCCTTCGCCTGGTCCGGGTTCTTGGCTTCCCAGTTGGCGATGGCGCTGCGCAGGAGTTTCTCCAGACGCACGGAAGCTTCCTTCTTGGAGAACTTCAGCAGGTCAAGAGCGCGGTTGACTTCGACTCCGCGGACGGTGTCTGCGACAAGGCGCATCTTCCGCGGGGAAGTAGGGACATTGTTCAGTTTGGCGACGGACGTCACCTTCTTAGCTTCCTTGAGCTTTTCAGCCATTAATCTTTTACGAGCTCCCATAATCTTCTTTCTTTTTATTTCTTATTGTTGCCCGAATGGCCTTTGAACGTCCGGGTGGGGGCGAACTCGCCGAGTTTGTGCCCGACCATATTCTCAGTCACGTAAACCGGAATAAACTTGTTCCCGTTATGGACTGCGATGGTGTGGCCGATGAAGTCAGGGGAGATCATGCTGGCGCGGGACCAGGTCTTGACCACCTCTTTCTTCTTGCTGCCATCATTCATGGCAAGGATCCTCTTCTCCAGGGCTTCCTGGATATACGGACCTTTTCTAAGTGAACGACTCATAATCTATTAAGTTTAATTCCGATTATTTCTTCCTTCTTTCAATGATGAACTTGTTGGAGGCCGCCTTCGGATTGCGGGTCTTGTAACCCTTCGCAGGCAGACCCTTACGGGAACGGGGATGTCCGCCGGAAGCACGTCCTTCACCACCTCCCATCGGGTGGTCGTGAGGATTCATCACGACGCCGCGGTTGTGGGGACGACGACCGAGCCAGCGGCTGCGTCCTGCCTTGCCGTAAGACTCCAGGTTGTGGTCAGGATTGGAGACCGTGCCGACGGTGGCGCGGCAGGCGACGGGAACCATCCTGGTCTCACCCGAGGGGAGACGGAGGACGGCGTAACCGCCTTCACGCGCTGCGAGCTGAGCGAAAGTACCGGCGGAGCGGGCCATAGTGGCGCCCTGTCCGGGACGGAGCTCGATGTTGTGCACGAGGGTACCAACCGGAATTTCACTTAAGGGAAGGCTGTTGCCGACTTCGGGAGCGACACCGCTTCCGGATGCGACGACCTGGCCTACCTTGATGCCGTTGGGGGCGATGATGTACCTCTTCTCACCGTCTTCGTACTGGACGAGGGCGATGCGGGCGCTGCGGTTGGGATCATACTCGATGGTCTGGACCGTGGCGGTCTGTCCGTCCTTGTTGCGGCGGAAGTCGATGATACGGTACATCCTCTTGTGGCCGCCGCCGATGTAGCGAACGGTCATCTGGCCGGTGTTGTTGCGGCCGCCCGTACTCTTGAGAGGTTCCAGCAATGATTTCTGCGGTTTCTTCGCAGTGATGTCGTCAAAGGCGCTGATGACTTTGTTCCTCTGACCCGGGGTTACCGGCTTGAATTTTCTGACTGCCATTGTAGTACCTCCTTAGATATTGCTGTAGAAATCAATCTTGTCTTCACCGGCAAGCGTGACGTACGCCTTCTTGAAGTGGTTCGTGCGTCCGGAAAGGAGGCCGGCCTTGGTGTAGCGGCTCTTGCGCTTTCCGTGGTAGTTTGCGGTGTTCACGGACTCGACGGAGACATTGTACATCTTCTCCACCGCTTCCTTGATCTGAAGCTTGTTGGCATCGCGGTCCACCACGAAGCCGTAACGGTTCAACTTTTCGCCCTGAGCCGTCAGCTTCTCTGTTACTATAGGCTTAATGATAATTCCCATCTCTTTGGTGATTTACTTGATCCTGGAAGCGAGAATGTCCTGTACGCCGTCGAAGAAGACCAGCTTGTTCGCGTTCATGATCGCGTAGGTGTTGATCTCGTCCACGGTGATGACCTTCACTTCGGGAAGGTTGCGGGATGAAAGGAAAATGTTGTCGGAGTTCTCGGGAAGGACGAAGAGGACCTTGCGGTCACCGGCCTTGAGATTACCGACGATACGGAGGAACTCCTTGGTCTTGGGAGCGTCCATCGCGAACGGCTCGACGCAGATGAGGGCTTCTTCCTGAGCCTTGTAGCTGAGGGCGGAGAAGCGCGCAAGCTGCTTGACCTTCTTGTTGAGCTTGTTCCTGTAGAGACGGGGCTTGGGTCCGAAGACGCGTCCGCCGCCGACGAAGATGTTGGCCTTGCGGCTGCCGTGACGTGCACCGCCGCCGCCTTTCTGGCGACCGAGTTTCTTGGTGCTGTATGCGACCTCGCTGCGGTCCTTGGTCTTGGAAGTGCCCTGGCGCTGGTTGGCCAGATACTGCACGACGTCAAGGTAGATGGCGTGGTCGTTGGGAGTGATGCCGAAAATCCTCTCGTCGAGTTCGACCTGCTTGCCGGAAGCGGTTCCGTCAATCTTCAATACTGAAAGTTTCATAACTTATGCCTCCACGATTAAGTAGGAACCCTTGGCTCCGGGGACGGAACCCTTGACTACGAGAAGGTTGTTCTCAGGGATCACCTTGACTACCTTCAGGTTGAATACTTTCACCCTCTCATTGCCCATGTGGCCGGCCATGCGCATTCCCGGGAAAACGCGGGAAGGCCATGAGGAAGCGCCCATGGAACCGGGGTGGCGAAGACGGTTGTGCTGTCCGTGCGTGGTCCCGCCGACACCGGCAAAGCCGTAACGGTGGACGACGCCCTGGAAGCCCTTACCCTTCGATGTTCCGACTACGTCCACGAAAGGAACCTCGTCCTTGAGGATGTCCTCGACCGTGATGACGTCGCCGAGATTGAGCTCCCTGGAGAAATCGGCCGGGAATTCGACCAGTTTCTTCTTAGGGGTGGTACCTGCCTTTTTGAAGTGGCCCTGGAGAGCCTTGCTGGCGTGCTTTTCAGTGGTTTCGTCATAGGCAAGCTGTACAGCGGCATAACCATCTTTTTCAACTGTACGAAGTTGCGTAACAACGCACGGACCAGCCTCGATAACGGTGCACGGTATAACCTTACCGTCGGCACCGAAAACGGAAGTCATTCCGATTTTCTTTCCAATTAATCCAGGCATTGGTTTTGGTAATTAATTGATACTAAATTGTTTAAACAAATCCGCGCAAAATTGCGGGCTGCAAATATACGATTAATTTTCCAAATATCAAGCATTTGACGGGAATTGTTTTTTACGGGCAGGGGCGGCGCCGGCTCCCGGTGAGTGAGATGGCCGGTTTTACTCACGGAAGGCAGTTCCGGGTGGCCACGGTGAGTGGAAAGGACGGTTTTGCTCACCGGAGGCAGTTCCGGGTGGCCCCGGTGAGTGGGAGGGCCGGTTTTGCTCACGGAAGCGGGAGCCGGGCCCCGAAAAGGGTCCGTCCGCGAACCCGGGAGGATTCACGGACGGAAGCGTTGACTGGCGGCACCAAGGCCGGCCCGGGGCGGGCCGCCCCTAGAAGATCAGCAGGTACAGTCCGGCGGCGACGAAGGCTCCGGCGACGGGCCCGGCGACGGGCACCCAGCTGTAGAACCAGCCGCTCTTCCCCTTGCCCTTGATGGGCAGCAGGGCGTGCGCAAGGCGCGGGCTGAGGTCGCGGGCGGGATTGAGGGCGTATCCGGTCGTGCCGCCGAGCGACATGCCTATGGCCATGATGATGCAGGTCACGGGGAAGGCGCCGAGAGATCCGGTCCCGGCGGGCGCGCCGGCCACGGTGAAGGCGTTGCCGCTTGTCGCGAGGGCGAGAATGGAGAACACCAGAAGGCACGTGGCGACCATCTCGCAGAAGAAGTTGCGCCAGGGATTGTACATCGCCGGCATTGTGCAGAAGGTGCCGAGCATGGCGTCAGGCTGGTCCGCGGTGGCCTCGTAGTGGTTCTTGAAGAAGAGCCAGACAAGGACGGCTCCGGCGAATCCTCCGAGCATCTGCGCCGCGATATACGGCAGCACGGCGGCTCCGGGGAAACTTCCGGCGGCCCACAGGCCGACGGTCACGGCAGGATTCAGGTGGGCTCCGGAATAGGGCCCGGCGATGAACACGCCGGCCATCACGGCAAAGCCCCACCCGAGGGTGACGACCACCCAGCCGGCTCCCTTGGCCTTGGAATTGTTCAGAGTAACATTTGCGCAGACCCCGTCACCGAGGAGAATCAGGACCAGGGTCCCGATGAATTCAAAGATACATTGTGTCCACATAGTTCAATGGTTATTTGCTTTTAGTGCGTGCGACGGCGTCGGCCCACCCGGCCTTCAGGGCCGCGACCGAAGCGGCGTCCATCGACGGGGTGAAGACACGCTCGGCCTTCCATTGGCTCTTCACGTCCTCGAGCCCGTCCCAATAACCGACGGCAAGACCCGCCAGATAGCAGGCGCCGAGGGCGGTGGTCTCCGTCACGGAAGGCCGCACGACGGCCGTTCCGAGCACGTCGGACTGGAACTGCATCATGAGGTTGTTGCGGGAGGCGCCCCCGTCGACCTTGAGTCCGGCGAGGGTCAGCCCGGCGTCCTTGCGCATCGCTTCGACTATGTCCATGGTCTGGAAGGCGATGCCTTCGAGCGCGGCGCGGGCGATATGGGCGGCGGTGGACCCGCGAGTCAGCCCGCAGATGGTCCCATGGGCATACTGGTCCCAGTACGGGGCGCCCATCCCGGTGAAGGCGGGCACGAAATAGACCCCGCCGTTGTCCGGCACGGAAGCGGCGAGGGCCTCGACCTCGGAAGAGGAGCGGATGATCCCGAGCGAGTCGCGCAGCCACTGCACGACGCTGCCGCCGACGAAGATGGACCCTTCGAGGGCGTAGTTCACGGTGTCCCCTATCTTCCAGGCCACTGTGGTGAGAAGGTTGTTCTTGGAGAGTATGGGCTTGGAACCGCTGTTCATCAGCAGGAAGCAGCCGGTGCCGTAGGTGTTCTTGACGGAGCCGGGCTCCGTGCACATCTGCCCGAAAAGTGCGGCCTGCTGGTCCCCGGCGATGCCGGCGATGGGCACCTCGCTGCCGAAGAGACCCTTGTCCGTCACCCCGTAGACCTCGCTGGAAGAGCAGACTTTCGGGAGCATCGAAGCCGGCACTCCGAGAAGGTCCAGCAGTTCCTCATCCCATTGCAGGGTGTGGATGTTGAACAGCATCGTGCGGGAGGCGTTCGTCACGTCGGTGACATGGACCCGCCCCGCGGTGAGCTTCCAGACGAGCCAGCTGTCCACCGTCCCGAAGCGCAGGAACCCCTGGTCGGCCTTTACGCGGGCGCCGGGCACGTTGTCCAAGATCCATTTGATCTTCGTGCCGCTGAAATAGGCGTCGAGGATGAGTCCGGTCTTGCTGCGGATGAAGTCCGTAAGGCCCTCGTTCCGCAGGGAATCGCAGTAGCCGGAGGTGCGCCTGTCCTGCCACACTATGGCATTGTACACGGGTTCTCCCGTGCGCACGTCCCAGACAATCGTGGTCTCGCGCTGGTTCGTGATGCCGATCGCGGCGACCCTGCTGCCGTTGATGCCCATTCCCGCAAGGGCCTCGGCGATCACAGACGCTTCCGAGGACCATATCTCCTGCGGATCGTGTTCTACCCTTCCGGGCTCCGGGAAATGCTGCGTGAATTCTTTCTGCGAAACCGAACGGATGTTTCCGTCCCTGTCGAAGACTATCGCCCTCGAACTGCTGGTGCCCTGGTCAAGGGCAAGGATGTATTTCTCTTCCATACTGAAAGCAAATATACAATATTATTCAATTCCTTCAACCCTTGAACCCCGAAAGGGACATGTCCGGATAAAGCTACGAGGGGTAGCTGCTGCCGTACGTCTCTATAGTTCGTCCAAAAGATTCTTGAACACGAAGCCGGCATGCACTATGTCCCGCCGCCAAGGAATGGGCTTTCAGGGGGGGTGGCGTAAAACTACTGGCACGGCACGATTGACGGCAACGGCTTCTGAGTGGCTTCAGGGACGGTTTTATCATTGACTTCCGTGCCAGAAGCGGCTCCTGAGGACAGGTGTGGCACGCCTCTCCGGGGTAAAACACTGATACCCAGCATT
>JAEEIQ010000113.1 GCA_016281435.1 Bacteroidales bacterium | reverse complement strand
TGGTTACAGGGCGATATTCGAATCGGCCAATTCCGCAGGAAGGATGGGACTTCTGCTCTGGATGTCGCACTCCTGCTGGCCGTCCCTGGTATTTTGCCCTTACGATTACTATTTCCAGCCTTCCGGAGGATTCTTCGGCTGCAAAAAGGCCTGCGAACCCCTCCACATACAGTATAATCCCGTTAGCAGGATGGTCGAGGTCGTAAGCATAGGGGAGGTTGCTGCCGGCGGCGAAGAAAAGCTCGTCGCCAAGCTGACGGTCTGTTCGATGGCCGGAAAGATTCTTTACGAGAAATCGGCCGCGCTGAACATTACGGAAGACTCCACGCAGGAGTGCATCTCCGTCGACGCGCCTTCCGGAGAATCCATCTACCATCTGGTGCTCAGCCTCTGCTCGAAGGATGGGCGGGTCCTTTCGGATAATACTTATACCCTTGGCGCTTCTGCAGATTTGCGGGAACTCCGCAGCTTGCCCTCACCTAAGTTGTCGAAGACTGTGAAGAAACTGGGCGGGAGGGCCATGGAAGCGACTATCTGCAACGAAGGCGATGTCCCCGCCTTGATGGTGAGGTTAAAGCTTACCGACCACAACGGCGATGAAATCCTGCCCGTGGATTATTCCGACAATTATTTCTCCCTTATGCCGGGAGAACGTAAGAAGGTGGTAGTCAGGTGGAGGGATGGTAACTATAAGAACTTGGAGATTCTCTCCTTAAGCGAAGCCTCGTCCAGCCCGCACATGGCTCGTTGCTCGGGGGCGGAGGCGTGACGTATGAATTCATCGGGGATGCCTATGCCTTCCAGCGACGGCGCACCTGCTATGCCGGCGATGTGTTCCGCCACCGCGCCATAGAGCCCGCCGGTGAGGCTTCCGTCCTCCAAAGTAATGATGTGCTTGTATTTTCCGGCTATGCGCTCCAGCATCCCGGTGTCGAGGGGCTTGATGAAGCGGAAGTTGTACACTCCCACCTCAGAGCCGAAGCGCCCGGCAATCCTCAGGGCCATATTGGTGACGGGCCCTGTGCATACCAGGGCGACGGTGCTGCCTTCTTTCATCTCCTCGGCCTTTCCCATGGGTAAGATTTCGTAGGATGCATCCCTCCAGTCCACGCCCTCTCCGCACCCGCGCGGGTACCTTATGATGAATGGACCGTGGTCGGTATTCAGGGCGGTGTACATAAGCTGCTTGAGCTCGGTTTCGTCCTTGGGGGAGGTGATGATGGTATTGGGTATGGGGCGCAGGGCCGAGATGTCGAAGGCTCCGTGATGGGTAGCGCCGTCCTCGCCCACCAGCCCGGCACGGTCGAAGCAGAGGGTGACGTTCAGCCTCTGCAGGGCGATGTCGTGGACTATCTGGTCGAATGCCCGCTGGGCGAAGCTGGAGTAGATGTTGCAGAAGGGCTTCATCCCTCCGGCGGCGAGGCCTGCCGAGAAGGTTACCGCGTGCTCCTCTTCGATTCCGACATCGAAGAAGCGTTCGGGGAATCGCTCGGCGAAATGATGCATTCCGCATCCGCTGGCCATGGCAGGGGTGATCCCCACGACCTTGGGATCCATCTCCGCCAGCTCGCAGAGTACATCTCCGAAGACATCCTGATACCTGTCGATATCCGTATCTTTCTTAATGCGTTCGCCGGTTTCGGGGTCGAACTTGCCGGGGGCGTGCCAGGTGTAGGGGTCGGCCTCGGAGGCTGCGAATCCCTTGCCTTTCACGGTGTGGGCATGGAGTACGCGGGGCCCGGGGATGTTCTTGATCCTCTGCAGGGCGTTCACCACCGCCGCGATGTCGTTGCCGTCCACCGGCCCGAAATAACGGAATCCCAGGGCCTCGAAAAGGTCCCCGCCCGTGCGCTTGACCAGCCAGGATTTCAGGCTCCTCCACCAGCGCTGGATGACGTGGCGTATGCCCCTCTCTCCCAGCACGTTCCAGACCTTGTCCTTGAAGGCGTTGTAGGGCTGGGAAGTGGTGACGCGCAGCAGGTAGTTATGCAGCCCGCCCAGGTTGCGGTCGATGGAGATATTGTTGTCGTTGAGGATGATGAGGATGTCGGATTTAGCCGCGCCGGCATTGTTCAGGCCTTCGAAGGCCAGGCCTCCGGTCAGCGCGCCGTCCCCGATGAGCGCCACCACCTTTTCCTTCCTGCCGTCGATGCGGGCGGCTTCGGCGAGCCCTAGGGCCGCGGAGATGGAGGTGGATGAGTGCCCGGTGCCGAAGTTGTCGTAGGGACTCTCGTCCCTGCGGGGGAACCCGCTTATGCCGCCGGCCTTGCGGAGGGTCCTGAAGGCCTCGCGGCGGCCGGTAAGTATCTTATGGGCGTAAGCCTGATGGCCTACGTCGAAGACTATCTTGTCCTGGGGGGCGTCGAAGACGTAATGGTACGCTACTATAAGTTCCACCGCGCCGAGGCTGGAGCCCAGGTGGCCGGGATTCTCGGAGCAGACCTCTATGATGTACTGCCGCAGCTCCGAACAGAGCTGCTTAAGTTCTTCGATTCCGAGGCCTTTGATGTCGGCGGGAGAGTTTATCTTGTCTAGCAACGGGTACATTCCGGACGCAAAGATAGGAAATTCAGGCGATTTTCATTCGGTCGAGGCTGGCGGAAATCGCCAGGGCGGCGACGCACACTCCTACGAACATCAGTTCCACGTGCACAGGCCCCTGCGCTGCGGCGCTGCCCAGGATCACCCCGGCAAGCATCTTGAAAAGCATCAGGCCCAGGTTCTGTATCCAGTAGATGAGGGAGAAGGCCGTGCCCAGCACTTTGTCGGGCACTATGCGGGGGACGGAGGGCCACATCGCGGCGGGCACCAGCGAGTATCCGAAGCCGAGGAAGACCATGCTGAGGTATCCCCAGAAGGGCACGCCCTGGGGCGCGAAGGCCAGCAGCAGATGGGCTGCGAGCGCCAGCACGGCGCCGGCCAGCATCCATCTGGTCCCGTGTCCGAACTTGTCTACCAGTATACCGAAGAGAGGGGCGAAGACCACGGTGGCGAAGGGCAGCATGCTGACCATCCAGCTCGCGGCTTCGGCGGGCACGTCGAAGCGGGGCACCAGTATGGCTCCTGCGAACTTCTTGAACGCAATGATGCTGCTGTAGAAGAATACGCAGAGAAGGGATATCAGTATGAAGCGCTTGTTGGTGAGTATCTTGCCCACGTCGGCAAGGCGGAAGCCCTCGCTCTTGCCGTCATCCTTTCCCGGCTCGCCGTCATCCGTCATTCCCGGCTTGACCGGGAATCTTTTCGCATCCAGCGCCACGAAAACCGCCCATAGCACGCAGCCCAGGAGCAGCAGCCCGATGCCCAGCACCGCCGGCCTGGCCGTCACTTCCAGCGGCAGCACGCCCTGCCCGACGCCCAGCACGTCATGCCCGACCTGATCGGGCATCCTCCCCACCAGCCGCGGGGCCATCACCAGCGCGAACGCCGTCCCCAGCCTGGCGATAGCAAGCTGCAGGCCCATCGCGAATGCCATAGGCCCGTCCTTGAACCAACGGGCGATGCTGCGCGTGACGGCCACTCCGGCAATCTCGCTGCCCAGGCCGAACAGCATGCATCCGGCATAGGCAACGCTCAGGGATTGTTTAGGATTGAGGCCGGATGTGATGGCCCAGAGCACGAGTGCTGCCCCGGCCGTCATCATCCCCACGAAAATACTTCCGGTGATGCGGACGCCCCAGCGGTCCAGCAGCATCCCACAGACTATGAGTCCGCCGAATACGCAGAGGACCGAATACCCGCTGGTGTACAGCCCGTATCCTGCCGAATCCCATCCCAGTTGGATATGGGACGGGTCGCTGAAGACGAACGATATGCTGGAGAACATATCGTCGAAGAAATACGAGCCGAACATCGGCACTACCAGGCAGGCCAATGCTACCCAGGGCAGCCACCTCTTTCCG
>JAEEIQ010000112.1 GCA_016281435.1 Bacteroidales bacterium | reverse complement strand
GGAGTCCTACGGAAATCCCGAGATTATATTTGGAGAAATATCGTGAAAGTACGAGACTACAGCTGACCCCAATCACTTCCCCTATCTCCCTCAGGCTCATCGGTGTCTGCAGCAACGCCTCAATCGTATATCGCTGCTCCCTCGTCAAATGTTTGTATCCCATTCTCTGTCGCTTTTCTGTTATGACAGTAAAGTTATTCTGTCAGGCTTCAAAGCGTTGCACTTCAGAGTAGAATCCAGCCAGGGAGCGGCGGATAAAAAAGAGGAGAAGCAGTTATTTGCTCAGCGGATGACGACTTCGATGCGGTCGGGGCCGACGGAGATGATGCGGATGGGGCAGCCGGTCTGCTCCTCGATGAACTTCACGTAGTTCTTGAAAGCCTGCGGGAAGGCCGCGTACTCGCGCACGCCGCAGATGTCCTCCTTCCAGCCGGGGAATTCGGTATAGACGGGCTCGATATCGTCTCCAGCGCCGTAAGGCAGGTAATCGCAGGTCTTTTCGCCGACCTTGTAGGCCGTCGCGACCTTAATCGTATCGAAGTCGTTCATCACGTCGGACTTCATCATGATGAGGTCGGTCACTCCGTTCATCATCACGGCGTATTTCAAGGCCACGAGATCCAGCCAGCCGCAGCGGCGGGGTCTTCCGGTCGTGGCACCGTACTCGCGGCCGATGCTGCGCAGCCTCTCCCCCGTCTCGTCGAAAAGTTCAGTCGGGAACGGACCGCTGCCGACACGGGTGCAATATGCCTTGAAGATGCCGAACACCTTTCCCACGCGGGACGGAGCCACTCCGAGGCCGGTGCAGACGCCGGCTGTCATGGTGTTCGAGGAAGTCACGAAAGGATAGGTGCCGAAATCTATGTCCAGCATGGACCCCTGGGCGCCTTCGGCAAGGACGGGAAGGCCATTGTCGAGGTAATTGTTCACCACGAGCTCGCTCTCGATGAACTTGAAACGCTTCAGCTGCTCAACCGCAGCAAGCCATTTCTGCTCATATTCGGTGATGTCATATTCGAAGCCGGGATACTGGGCCAGCAGGGACTGGTGTTTGCGCTTCAGGGCCTCGTATTTAGCCGTGAAGTCCGGAGAAAGGATGTCCCCGATACGGAGACCGTTGCGGCCGGTCTTGTCCATATAGGCAGGTCCTATGCCCTTCAGGGTGGAGCCGATCTTGGACTTGCCCTTCGCCGCCTCGGAAGCTGCGTCGAGCATGCGGTGCGTAGGAAGGATGAGGTGCGCGCGCTTCGCGATCACGAGCTTTTCCGTGATGTCGAGGCCCTTCGCCTCAATCTGGGAGATCTCGTCCATCAGGATCACGGGATCCACGACGACGCCGTTGCCTATTATATTAAGGGTATTCTCGCGGAAGATGCCCGACGGGACAGTATGCAGCACGAACCCGTCGTCATTGAATTTAAGGGAATGTCCGGCATTCGGGCCGCCCTGGAAACGGGCGATAACCTTATAAGACGGAGTCAGTACGTCAACAACCTTTCCTTTACCCTCGTCACCCCACTGGAGTCCGAGCACGACATCGATTTTGTTCATTGCAGTTCGTTATCGGTTTGCAGACAAATTTAAGAAATCCTTAGGAGAAATAAAACGGGCTAAGCGGCAATTCTCAATATATAATCAACAAGAAATGCGACTATTTTTTTCATTCCCTCATAGTTCAAGCCATCAGATGTATCGTATATAGTATGCATCTTCTCATCCTGGCCGGTGGTAAAGTATGTCGCAGGGACTCCGGAGGAGACGAAATCACCATGGTCGCTGCGGGCATCCTCGCCTTCGACCAGGTGAATCCTGGTGGAAGATGGTATCACCCGGGTAGCGTTGAACTGCCTGAAATAAAGAGTTCGGTCAGCCATACCTCCAACCATGTCCAGATTAATCATCTCTTCGATACTCTCCCGGGAGATCGGATAATGCTGCACGAAGTTCATCGAGCCCAAGGCACCCTTTTCCTCGCCTCCGAACGCAACGAATATTATGTTACAACGTGTCTCAATGACACTCAAACGCTCCGCCAAAGCCAGAAGGACAGCAACTCCAGATGCATTGTCATTCGCCCCGGGCCTGACCATGCCGCTGTCAGGATCCGGCTTAAGCGTGTCGAAATGGGCTCCTATTATGACAGTCTTCGATATGGAGCCGCGCTTCAAACCGATAATGTTCGCAGCCTCCAGATGCTTTTCATGATGTTTAGTAGCAATGTGGACCGTCCTTCCGGGGATAAATTCCCGCAACATATCATAATTGACGGTCAGTACCGGTATCGGCCATGGCAGATAGTGCCGGTTGCCGTTTGAGATGCTGTGCCTGACCCTCATATCGGGTTTATGGACATATATCATAGCCCTTGCGCCTGCTTCGGAAGCCGCAGATACGGAAGTGATTCTCGATCCGGCTACTGCCGCAGAAGTATCCTGGACGCATAACACGACCTTTCCCTTCATTATATGATGCAACGAATCCGGGAGGCTGCCCGTAACTGTCACATAGCCGGCAGAAAGGGTATCCGTGGCGCTACGGGGATTGACGACGAACTCATCTCCATAGCATAAATCCAACGAACCATCCCGTCCTGTCAGACGCAAGCTGCCTTCTCCCCATATCTTTTCAACTATATCGAAGGTCTGCACTTCCCCTTTGAGTCCGTATTCCGTAAACTTGTCCAAAATATGGTCCCGCGCCTTAATATCTCCTTCAGATCCAGGGTACCTGCACCCGATTGAATCTGCCAAATAGACTATTTCCTTTTGTAATTCCAACTCCTGCCCATGGCAGCACGAGCTCACGGAAACCAAATACACAGAGAAAAGGAAAGTATTTAACGTTATTCTCAACAATGGCCTTTGAATTATTAAAAAAAATAAACTATAATTGTACAATAACCAATTCCTTATCTTATGGCTTCAACATTCGAGATTCACCAAGATCGGTGCAATGGCTGCGAGACTTGCGTCCCTGTTGCAAATGGAGAAATTGCCATCAACAGTAACGTGAAGGCGTATTTCACAAGCACAGGGGAGGCAATAGCGACCTTGGGTACCGAAGTGGCAGATTATGTCTTAACTGCCATTAGCGTTTGCCCTGAACAATGTATCGAAGAGACAGGATAATAGCCTGTGTTGAATCCTAAAACAATTAGAGGCGGACCAAATGATCCGCCTCTTTTCTGATTCCATCAGGAATAAATTACTCGGCTTCGATGATGACAGCCCTGTTGAGTTCAGGAGTGTCGAAGATGTCGTTGCCGCCGTTGGCCTTGACGGTGAACTTGTCAGCGTCCATGCCATACTTGTCGGTGAGGAGCTTGTAGATGTAATCTGCACGCTGCTCGGAGAGCTGCTGGTTGCGCCTCTTGCTGCCGGTCTTGCTGTCAGCATTTCCGGAGAGAGTGAACTTCGCGCTCTTGCCACGGCTCATGATGTTCTTCACGATGTAGTCGAAGTGGGCCTGCTCCTTGTTGCTGAGCTTGGCCTTGCCGATCTCGAAGTAAACCACCATCGGAGTCTCGAGGAGGCCCTTTATGAGGTCGCTGTTGTCGTTGATGCCCTGGGCGACTTCCTTCTTCAGGTTGTCGTTCTCCTTGGCGAGCTGGTCGGCAGTGTTCTGGGCAGCAGCCTTCTGGGCGTTTGCCTTGTCCTTCTCAGCCTGCATGGCCTGCTTCGCAGCTTCTGCAGCGGCTGCGGCTGCGAGAGCCGGTGCGAGGATGCTGGAGGTACGCTTCCAGTTGCTGACTCCGAAGTTGTAGGCGAGACCTGCGGTCACGGAGAGGACTCCGCCAAGACCTGCGCCGCCGGGGCCGAGGTTGTCACCGTGCAGGATGGTTCCGCGCACATCGATGGGGATGGCGAACTTGTCATTCAGACGGATGTTGTTCAACAGACCGAAACCGGCTCCGATGTCGGCACCAAGCTGCTTGCTGCTGGTGAGGACATTGAGGATGGCGCTGGCGTGGAAGTAAGGGATGCAGTTGTAAACCCTGTCTTCCTTGTATCCCCAGAACTGGTTGCTGATGTTCCAGAGGAAGTCAGCGTGGAACTGGTTGTAGTTGTACTTGTCGGGGTTGGCGTTCTTCGCAGCGACTTTCCAACCTTCCCAACCGGCACGGACGCCGAAGCAGGGATCCAGCCACTTACCGACATTGATGTCGAGAGCGGGGGTAAGTCCGCCGCCGGTCTTGTTCTCGACGGTATAGTCGATACCACCGCTGAGGCTGACAAACCAATTGTCCCAGAACTTGTTAGTCGAGTAGGGGCCATACTGGATGTTCCCATTGGCATCCTTGTTGTTCTCCTGTGCGAAAGCGCTTCCGCAGAGAAGGAGGGCAGAGGCCAAAACTAAAACTTTAATCTTCATAATGCATCAATTGATATTAAATATTTCTTGTCTTCGTTCTGAAATACGCGACAAATATAGCCATTTTTTTGATTGAATCAATATTTATCAACAATTATTTCAACAATTTGTAGCCCCCCTCAGATAATCTCAAAGGCCCCCGAGCGTATCCATCCGCGCCTTCCGTCGGCGATTTCTATATCGCTCCACTCACCGAGGCTCTCGAGTATCTTCACCTTGGTGCCCTCATGCAGTATGAAAAGGTCCCTGGAGACGTCCGTACCGGGGGCGCTGCGCACCGGTGCCACGGGCACGGTGACAATGGCCCGGTCGGTCCCGAGAGCTTCCTTGCGCTGACGGATGGAAGCATCCAGGCAGACGGCGGAAAGGACCAGCAACGCAAGCCCCAGGAAAAAGCCGGTCCTGCGGCCGGCGTAAGAGCCGGAAAGCAGGAACAGCAGCACGCAGGCAATCAGCCCGGCCAGAAAGACCAGGAACAACGCGGCCCAAGCGTCCGATGGCATGGCCCAGCGCAGTTTGCGGGCCCATGTCCTGAGGAAGAACTCGGGCAGGACGTCGATGCGGTCCTGGACGAAGCTGCCGGCGAATTCGAGGTTGAAACGCGCGTCGGAGTACGAAGGATCAAGTTTCAGGGCCCTCTCGTAATTCAGGATGGCAAGGGCATGGTTCCCTTCCTTGAAGCGGGCGTTGCCTATGTTGTAGAACAACTGGGGTGAGCTCAGGCCCATCTCCGAAATGGCGGTCCAGCCGTCCGCGGCTTCGCCCCAGCTGCCGTCCGCATAGGCGGCCGCAGAAGCGTTCCACAGGGAATCGGCCGCGGGAGTCGCGGCACCGAGCCCCGGTGCGGATGCGGCCATGATGATGAGGGCCGCAACGGCTGCGGACACGGGCCGGCGGGACGGGCGGCGCTTCAGGGCGGCATCGATGCCGGATATGACGGCAACGGCCTGTTCATAATGACCGTTCATGCCTTCCCTGCCTTCGGATGAGGAAGAATAGCGGGCGAATTCGCAGGCCTCGAGCAGGGAGATGCAATCCCTGGCCAGTCCTTCCGGGACTCCGGCCCCGGTCAGCCTGCCGGAAATGGTATCCTTGTCCATCTCGTAAACATCCATGTTGAGCTTGTCTGAAACAAAGCCCAGGATGGCTTTGTGCAGTTCTTCGTAAAATGCGGAATAAAGATTGTCGCGGAGATACTGCGCAGCCTTCGAGAGCCTTCCCCGGGCCATCTTGGAAGCCCCTCGTACACGTGTCCCGACCACGTCGGCGCGGCGCGCGGCAACGGAACGGAGCACGAAATACACGGCCGCGGCGGCTATCAGGAGCAGTATCACTATGGCAAGGAACAAAGGTGAACCTACGAAGAAATACCCTGCATGGCGCAGGCGCGGCAGTTTCGTCGAAATGAAGCGTATGTCGCTGCCGAGGTCCCGCACGTCGCGCCTGTCCACGCCCTGCACGAGCTGCCCGCCGGGATTGGCCGCAGTCTCGGGCTCGTTGCCCCGGCTGACGGAAAGCGGCATTTCCGGAGTGCGGAGGGTGACGTATTTCCCGGTCGACGGATCATAGTAGGAATACTCCACGGGGGGGATGGTGAATTCACCGTGGCTGCGGGGTATGAAAGGATATTCGAAAGTCTTGCTCCCGGACAGGCGCCCGGAGGACTTGTCCGAGTTTTCCGTAGTCTTGATGTCGTAGACCTCGAAATCGGGCGGGAAATTGACTTTCGGAGCATCCAGCATGGAGAGGTTTCCCTTTCCGGAAACGGTAATCTTCAGGGATGCGGCGTCGTGGGTGCGGAGGCTGTCCTTAGTCAGCGCGGAGGATATCCTGAAGGACCCCACTCCCCCGCCGAACGAAGACGGCGCCCCTGCAGGAAGGGGACTCACCCGGAAAGTGGTCTCTCCGGAGGTGATCCTCTTGCGTATCGTACGGTAGTCGTCCTGGAAGAAGGAGTCGAAAATTCCGCCTCCCGAGGACCTCGGAGCACGCACCATTATCTGGCATACCATCTCGGCCGGGCCTACGGTGAGGTTGCCCGACTGCTGCGGGATGAGGGTGCAGCTGCGGAGGACCGCAGCGTTGTAGATCTGGTCGCCGTATTTCTCCCTGCGGAATTCGACGCTGGACGGCCCGGGAAGATCCTGGACCCAGAATCCGTCGAATTCAGGGAAGCGCAGGTCCTCGTATCCGGCCACGTCTATGCGGCTGAACAGCTTGAAGGTGACTGTCAAGGGCTCCCCGACCACGACCCGTGTCTTGCTCGGGATCATCCTGATGAAAAGATCTTCCCCGCTGACAGAGGTCCCCTGGGCCTGTCCGCTCCCGCCCTGCTGCCTCTGGGAGGAAGGGGCCTGGCCGGCGAAAACCTCCACTTGCTGTTTCGGGGAACTGACGCTGTGGCCCTTGAAGGATGCGGTCGCGGCCGGAAGGGTGAACGTACCTGTCTTCCTCGGAAGCAGGACGTAGGTGTATGTGGTCTGGGAAGACTTGGTCCTCTTCCCGTTCACTATGCTGATGGACGTGGAACTTCCTTTCTGCGGGCCCCAGACTAGCTGGAATTCGTCGCCGGGCGACCAGCTGAAATCAGAAGGAGCCGTCTCCCCGTCGATTATGAAGGTCACGTTGAACTGTTCCCCTTCCGAAACGAGGTTGGGGGCTTGCACGCGTATGGTGTTCTGCCCGGCGAGCGTCAGGGCCGCGAGCAGGCTGGTGAACAATATGAGGATTCTCTTCATTACCAATTTTTATCCTTCTGGCGGGATTTCAGGAGTTCCGCCTTTTCCTTCTTGACCTTGTCCTGGGTCTCTTTTTCCTGGGCCTGGATGGCTCTCAGGACCTGCTGGGCCTGCTGGGGAGAGATCTTCGGCTCCCGGTTCTGATCCTGCTGGTCCTGGTCCTGCCGGTCGTCCTGGTCCTGCTGATCCTGATTCTGCTGGTTCTGATCCTGCTGGTCCTGGTTTTGCTGATTCTGGTCCTGCTGATCCTGATTCTGCTGGTTCTGGTTCTGCTGGTCCTGGTTCTGCTGTTGTTGGAGCATGCGCTTCGCGTAGGAGTAGCGCTCCTTCGCATCCATGTCGCCGGGGTCCCTCAGCAGGGCTTCCTTGAAGGCGGCCACCGCCGCGGCATAGTCCTTCTTGGCCAGGGCGGAGCAGCCCATGTTGAACCACTCGCGCGCCTGCCCGGGTTCATCGCCCTTCAGCTGGTCCGCAGCCTTCGACCACATCTTCGCCGCCCCGTCGTTGTCCCCCTGCTTGTGCAGGGCGCAACCGAGGTTGTTCAACGCGGCCACCGAAAGGCTGTCCCGGACCATGGCCTTGCGGTATTCCAGTTCCGCCTCCTTCATGTCCCCCTTCTTGTATTTGCGGTTTCCGGAGCGGACTTCACGCCTGTCCGCCTGCGAAAATGCAGGCAGGCAGAATAGCGCGCAAAGAAGCAAAGTCACGAACCTTCTCATCTGAACAAACTCCTTTTGTGCCGCCTCTCCCCGATCAGCATTTCAATCACGAAAAGGACCAGGGCTGCGGCAAAGAAATACATATATTGCTCGTCGTATTCTTCAAAGACCACGGACTTGAATTTTTCCGCCTCGAGCTTGCGGATGTCGTCTATTATAGGATTCAGCCCGAATTCCTCGTTTCCGGCATGGACATACGCCCCGCCGCCCTCGCGGGCCATTTTCTGCAGGGTTCCTTCATCCAGGCGGGTCACGACGATCTCACCGTCCTTGTCCTTCATCAGTTCCCCGTCCTTCGGGATGGGCTGCCCGCGGAGCGAGCCGACACCTATCGTATAAACCTTGATGCCCATGGACGCGGCCTGCCTGGCCGCATCGACCGGATCGTCCTCATGGTTCTCGCCATCGGTTATGACTATAATGGCGCGGCTCTTCTCGCTCTGGGCGCTGAAGCTCTTCGCGGCCGTCAGCACGGCGTCCCCGATGGCCGTACCCTGCACAGGCACCGAGTCGGTGTTGATCGACGAAAGGAACATCTTGGCGGAGACATAGTCCGTCGTGACGGGTAGCTGAACGAACGAAGTGCCGGCGAAGACGATAAGTCCTATCCTGTCGTCCTGAAGACGGTCCACGATGCGGGAGATCGCCAGCTTGGCCCGGCTGAGCCGGTCAGGCGAATAGTCCTGCGCCAGCATGGAATTGGAGACGTCGAGGCAGATGATGATCTCGGCCCCCTTGGCCTCGCGTTCGCTCAGCTTGGCTCCGATCTGCGGTCTGGCAAGGCCGAGGACAAAGAACAGGAAGGCAATGGTGAACAGGACCACCCGCACCCATCCCTTGGCGCCGGACCATGATGGCATCAGTTCCCTGACAAGCTCGCTGTCCCCCAGGGCGCGGATGCGTCTTCTGCGGGCGGCACGCACGAGAGCGTACGCGAGCGGAATCACCGGCACGAGCAGCAGAAGCCACAGATATTGTATGTTCGCGAATATCAGCATATCGTCACGGCAGCCTCTTTATAAGCAATCGTATAATCAACTCGGCGAGCAGGCACAGCAGCGCCGCCACGGCCCAGCCCCAGGCAAGTTCCTTGTAGACGGGAAAACTGTCGAGGGTCGTCCTGGTCTTTTCCATCCGGTTGATTTCCGTATATATCTCCGAAAGTTTCGTATTGTCCGTTGCGCGGAAATAGCGCCCCCCGGTCGCGGAGGCGATGGATTTCAGCAGGTCTTCGTCGATCTCCACCTGCACGTCGCGCATCTCCACGCCCCAGGGCGTCATCACGGGATAGGGTGCCGTCCCGTTGGCTCCGACGCCTATCGTGTACACCCTGACGCCATAGGTCTTCGCAATCTCGGCGGCCGTGGCAGGAGCGACTTCGCCCCTGTTGTTGACACCGTCCGTCAAAAGGATGATGACCCGGCTCTTCGCATCGGAGTCCATCATTCTCGCCACGGCCGTGGCAAGCCCGTTCCCTATGGCGGTACCGTCCTCGATAAGGTCGGTCTGGACTTCCTTCATGAGGTTGATGAGCGTCGCCCTGTCCGTAGTGAGGGGGCACTGGGTATAGCTCTCCCCGGCGAACACCACTATGCCCATGCGGTCCGAGGGCCGCTGGGCGATGAACTCTATGGCTATGTCCTTCGCGGCGCTGATGCGGTCGGGGGTGAAGTCCCGGGCGAGCATGCTGGTCGAGACGTCCATCGCGAGCACGATGTCTATGCCTTCCGTGTCCACCTTTTCCATCTGGGTCGAGGAGCGGGGACGGGCTATCGCGACGACAATCAGGCCCAGGGCCGCGATGCGCAGGACGGCCGGCAGATGCCGGAGCACGGCAAGGGCGGACGTCCCCCGGACCTTCCATGGAGCCGAAGAGCTGACCCGCAGATGCGGACGCCTGTCCGTCAGCTCCATCCAGAGGTAATGGACGGCCAGAAGGACCGGTACGGCAAGCAGCCACAGCAACTTTGGATATTCGAAAAACATCAGTCGGCCCCTCCTTCTTCCTTCTCAAGTCCGGCCTGGTACGTCTCGGTCACGAAACGCACTGCCAGCGGGACCACCTTCACGTTCTCCTCGTCGGGAGCGGTATATTTGGCGAATTTCACGAAATCCGCTGTCTCGAACATGGCCTTGAGCCCGGAACGGAGTTCTTCCGGTACTTCATCGCAAGACTTCATGGAGTCGAACAGTTCCGCCGTCGTCATCTCCGGGGCATCTATCGAGAAACGCTCGTCGATATAGGTCTTCAGGGTGTCGGTCACCCCGGAATAGAAGGCCTTCTGCTTGTCCGGAGCCCAGAATTTCTTATCCCTGTAGCCATCCAGGCTGCGAAGGGCCACGATATGGGCGGGATCCTTCTTTTCAGCGGCCTGCCCTCCCCTGCGCCTTCTTTTCAGCAGGGACACCAGGCCGTAAACGATAAGGCCCAGCAGCAGCGCACAGCCTATGAACGGCAGTATCTCCCCGAAAGTCACCGGATAGACGACAAGGGGCTTCAGCTCGTTTTTCGCGACGCGGGCGGAGTCCACCGGAAAGACTCCCACATGGAAATCAACCCCTTCGAAACGGAGCGTATCCGCCTGCCCGTCCTTTTCCTTCAGTACGAATACGGGAGGCATCTTGTAGTCGCCTTCCTCGAAGGGGACGATCTCGATGCTTCCCTCTATGTCGAAGCGCGAAGCGTTTTTCTTCTTTTTCGAGAGAGTGTCCAGTTTCCAGTTCCGCACTACCGTGAGGGTGTCGTTGGAAGCGGCCGAAAAATCAGGAAGGGCCAGATTGGTCCCCTTCTCCACGTCTTTCAGACAGAAACCGTATTCCAGCCTGTCCGCCACGAGGATGGAATCCCTCTTCACGACGGGGCGCAGGAACGCATCCCCTGCCGGGATCATGCCTTCCAGCAGGAGATAGAGAAATATGAGCGACAGTGTCTTCATCCTATCTTGCCGCAAACAGCGACATCAGCCCGCGGACATAATCGCTGTCCGTGGCTATGTCCACGTTGTCAACCTTGTACTTATTGAAAAGATGCTTCTCTTCTTCGTCCAGACGGGCGAACCAGCGGGAATAAGCTTCCCGCACGGAGCGCCTGTCCGTGTCGATCCAGTCTCCGGCTCCGGTCTCCGGGTCCTTGATGTGCACGAGCCCCAGCGCGGGGATTTCCCGTTCCGCCGGGTCGTGGACCTTGATGACGGAGATGTCGTGCCGCCCGACGGCCACCTTGAGCGCGTCTTCGTACCTGGGGCTTCCGTTGCCGTCCACGTCCAGCATGTCGCTGAGCACGAAGGCGGTGCACTTCTTTTTCAGCGCGTTGGTAAGGAAACGCAGCGCCTCCCCTATGTCCGTCCCGCCGGACTGCGGTTCGAACTCGACTATTTCCCTTATTATATGGAGCAGGTGCGAGCGACCCTTCTTCGGAGGGATGAACATTTCGACCTTGTCCGAGAAGAACAGGGCCCCGACCTTGTCGTTGTTCAGGATGGCGCTGAAGGACAGGACGGCCGCAATTTCCGCGATGAGGTCCCTTTTCGTGCTTCCCTTCGTACCGAAGAGCCCGGAACGGCTGACATCCACGAGCAGCACGACTGTGAGTTCCCTTTCCTCTTCGAAGACCTTGACGTAGGGACTGCGGAGGCGGGCCGTCACGTTCCAGTCCATGTTCCGCACGTCATCCCCCCATTGGTATTCCCTGACTTCGCTGAACGCCATTCCGCGTCCCTTGAATGCGGAATGATACTCGCCGGCGAAGATTTGGTGCGAGAGGGCCTTCGTCCTGATCTCTATTTTCCGGACCTTTTTCAGCAGATCCGAAGCATCCTGCTTCTGCATCGTTTACGGAACTATGACCGCATTTATAACCTGTTCTATGACATTCTCGGCCGTGACGTTCTCGGCCTCAGCCTCGTAGCTGAGCCCTATGCGGTGCCTCAGGACCTCGGGACAGACGGCGCGCACATCCTCGGGGATGACGTAGCCGCGGCGCTTGATGAAGGCATAGGCCTTCGCGGCCAGGCTGAGCGAAATGCTCGCACGGGGCGAGGCGCCGAAGGAGATAAGGTCCTTCAGGCCGGGCAGGCCGTATACTTCAGGGGTACGGGTGGCATAGACTATGTCAACTATGTACCTTTCTATCTTTTCATCCATGTAGACCTCGCGGACCACGCTGCGGGCGCGGACTATGTCTTCCGGCTTCACGACGGCCTGTGCCTTCGGGAAGGTCCCGCCGTTGTTCATGCGTATGATCTGCCGCTCCTCATCCTTCGAAGGATAGCCGACCACGACCTTCAGCATGAAACGGTCCACCTGGGCCTCCGGAAGAGGATAGGTGCCTTCCTGTTCGATGGGGTTCTGGGTGGCCATAACGAGGAAAGGCTCGGGCAGGGGGTAAGTCTCGTCGCCGAGGGTGACGTGACGTTCCTGCATGGCTTCGAGAAGGGCCGACTGGACTTTCGCCGGAGCACGGTTGATTTCATCCGCAAGGACGAAATTGGCGAAGACGGGGCCCTTGTGGACCTCGAACTGTTCCTTCTTCTGGGAGTATATGAGGGTTCCGGTAATATCTGCCGGAAGCAGGTCCGGGGTGAACTGGATGCGGCTGAACTTTGCATCCACAGCCTGCGAAAGGGTGCTGATGGCCAAGGTCTTAGCCAGTCCCGGCACACCTTCGAGAAGGATGTGCCCGTTCGCCAGAAGGGCTATCATCATATTTTCGACGAGATGCTTCTGCCCCACGATCACTTTCCCCATTTCCATCGACAGGATATCCACGAATGCGCTTTCCTGCTGAATCCTGTCATTAAGTTCCTTGATGTTGACGCTTTCCATTTGAGTCTCTTTTCAGTTATCAGCAATTGTTTCTTACTTGCAAAAAATGTACCTTTGTTTCATGCGTTACAAGATTAGCTTGAGCTACGACGGATCGGCCTTCTGCGGATGGCAGATCCAGCCCGACGCGCCTTCAGTGCAGGCATGCCTCGAAAAGGGTCTGTCCACGCTCCTGGGCGCTCAGACGGCCGTCACCGGAGCGGGGCGTACCGACACCGCCGTGAATGCATTCAGATATGTGGCGCATTTCGAGACGGAGGAACCCGTGGCGGACTGCACGGAGTTATGCCGCAGGCTGAATGCGATGCTTCCCTCTCAGGTGGCTGTGCATTCCGTCGAACCCGCGGACGCGGAGTTCCATGCTCGCTTCGACGCCGTCCGGCGCGAATACACTTATTTCCTGCACAGGGTCAAGGACCCGTTCGTCGCGGGGTATTCTTATTTCTACGGCTACCCGTCGCTGGATTTCGAAGCCATGAACAGGGCGGCCGCGGCGCTCATCGGGAAGCATGACTTTTCCTGCTTCGAGAAGACCGGCGCGGATTCGAAGACATCCGTCTGCACCGTATTCGAGGCCGCATGGCATCCTTACGAGCCTTCGCTGAATGCCATCTGCAGCGGTCAGGACACCCCTTCCGGACAATACTGGTACTTCCGCATCGCTGCAGACAGGTTCCTTCGCAACATGGTAAGGGCCGTCGTCGGCACTCTGCTCGAGATCGGGCGCGGGAAACGGGATGAAGGGTGCATCGCCGAAATTGTCGGGCCAGCGCTGGATACTGCGGCCTCCGCCCCCGGAGCCGGCCCGGAACCTGCGGCGAAGCTCTCCCGCCACTCCGAAGCCGCTTCCGCCGATCCTTCGGCTGAGGCAGGGATGCAGACTCCGGCGAAGGTCTCACGCCGCTCCGAAGCCGATTTCGCTGACTCTTCGGTCCGGACATGGATTCAGTCCCCCGCGAAGGTCTCCCGCCGCTCCCTCGCCGGCGAGTCCGTTCCCGGCCACGCCCTCTTCCTCAGCGCTGTCTTCTACCCGGAAGACTGACCAGCCCCGGCAACTCGGTCCCCTGGCCCGCGGGGCCCGGGCAACATGAGTTTTACTGGCACGTCGTATTTTGGTAATACGCTGTTTATCAGCCATCTACCCTCCCGGCCCGTGCCAGTTCCCCTTCCGGGACCCGCTTCTGGCACCGCAACAAAAGTCAAAACCGCCCCTGACACCATCCAAAGACCGTTTCGGCCCGAAACGCCGTGCCAGTTGTTTTTCACCCGCTCCGAAAAGTCCGCCGCCGTGAGCAGAAGGGTGGTTTTACTCACTGGAGACGGCGGGGACGGGCCGCCGTGAGTAGGAAGGGCGGTTTTACTCACCGAAGCTAGCTGAGGCGGGCCGCCGTGAGTAGAAGGGGCGGTTTTACTCACCGAAGCTGGCTGAGAGGGGGCGCCGTGAGTGAAAAGGGCGGTGTTACTCACCGTGGGCGGCTGAGGTCCGCCGCCGTGAGTAGAAGGGGCGGTTTTACTTACCATGGGAGACTGAGGCCCGCCGCCGTGAGTAGGAAGGGCGGTTTTACTCACCATGGGCGGCTGAGGTCCGCCGCCGTGAGCAGAAGGGGCGGTTTTACTCACCGTGGGCGGCTGAGGCGGGCCGGGGGTGCGGGGAACAGGTGGGGTCGGGGACCAGGTGAGGTGAGGAGACTGGGTGAGGTGCGAGGACCGGGGGTACGGGGACTGGGGGTACGGGGACCGGCTGAGGCGAGCCGGGGGTGCAGCAGCAGCGCGCCCGCGGCCATCGGGGATGGACTGCGGGCGCGCGCTTGGGTGCCGACCGGGCAGCGGGGCTATTTCGCTTCGCCTATGGTCTTCAGCATCTCGGCAACGGCGGCTTCGAGCTGCTTGTCTTCGCCGCGGAGCACCGAGGCCGGGTCGTTGTAGACCAGGATGTCAGGCTCGATCTGGAAATTCTCCAGCGGGCGGCCTTCCTTCAAGCCCCAGGAGGTGACCTGCGGGATGCCGAACACGAGGGATCCGTCCACCTGCGTCTCCCACCACACCGCGGTCATCGTGCCCGGAACGGGAGCTCCGATCAGTTTGCCGATGCCGAGAGTCTTGTAAACGTAGGGGAAACCGCACGCGTCGGAGTAGTTGTCCTCGCCGATCAGCACGCATGACGGCTTGTTCCACTTGCTGTATGGATCGGTGCCGATGTACTGTCCGCGGGGGCGGTACTCGATGTAGGCCTTGCCGTTCAGGAACGAAGCCAGGTCGTCATGCAGCCAGCCGCCTCCGTTGTGGCGGGTGTCGACGATGAGGGCCTCGCAGCCGCGGTACTTGCCGAGGGCCTTGCTGTAGACCTCACGGAAACTCTGGGAGTTCATGCCCTGGACATGGACATAGCCCACGCGGCCGCCGGAAAGCTTTTCGACCATTTCCTCACGCTGGCGCACCCACCTGTGATAGCGGGCCACCGAATCGTTGCCGGAAGGTTTCACCCATACCTGCAGGGTCTTGCCGCCCTTGGCCTTCTTTACCGTCAGCTGCATCCGCTGGAGGGAATGGATGGTGAAAGGCTCGTACCAGGGGGTGCCGGCCTCTATCTCGCTTCCGTTGATGGCCACGATGACATCGCCGGCCTCAACCTCGGGAGCGATGTTCCCGAGAAGGCCTCCCGGCAGCATCTCCGCTATCTTCAGGCCCTTGCCCTCCCAGGACTGGTCGAAGAGGACCCCGATGCGGAAGGTCGCGGGAGCGAAGAGGACCAGCCTGCGGTAGCGGGCTCCCGTATGGGAACCGTTGAGCTCGCCGAGCATTTCGGAGAGAAGTTCCTGGAAATCGTAGTTGTCCTTGATGTAGGGAAGGAACTGCTTGTAGTTGTCGTGCATGGCCTGCCAGTCCACGCCGTGGATGGCCGGATCGTAGAACTTCTCGGAAACCTGCTTCCAGCAGTGCTCGAAGATGTACTCGCGTTCGGCCGCAGGGCGGAAACTGTACTCGCCGCTGAAGCTAACCGGCTTGGTGGAGCCGGCCTTGGGATCGAATTTCTGGACTCCGGAGCCGGTCACCACGAACACGTTCTTCCTGTCGGGAGAAGTGATGAAGATGCCGCTGAAGCCCTTCTTGACGACCTTGAAGGACTTGTCTTTCATGTCGAGCGAGCATAGGTCGCCGTCCGAAGCGTAGTAGAGCTTGCTGCCGTCCTCGGCGAGATAGTGGTCGCCCATGCGGCCCGAAGTCTTCGTAAGGCGCATCGTGCGGTCGTCCCTGCCATCGAAATCGAGGACCAGTTTCTCGACCTTCTTCTCGGTCTTGGTGGAATCTTTCTTTTCCTTCTCTTCCTTTGCCGCGGCCTTCTTGTCGGAAGACTTCAGCATCTTTTCGATCTCTTCCTCGTCCTTGCTCTTCGTGAAGCCGGCATAGGCCTTGCCGTCGAAGAACATGACATAGACATCCTTGTCGGCACCCCAGCTGCCGTGGCTGCGGTAGCCGGCCTTGTCGGAAGCCCAGGTCATGGCCTTGCCTCCCATGGCCCAGTGGAAGATGCCGTCGGAGTAACCGCTGCGGGTGAGGTTCGTGACCTTGCCGCTCTTCACTTCGATCACGGCCACGTCCGAATTGTTCCATCCGCCCTTTTCCTGGCAGGTGCAGAGGATGTAGCGGCTGTCGGGACTCCACTCGAAGTCGAGGTCACCGTCGGTGTAGGAGTAATTCACCCCCTTGAGCAGGGACTTCTCCTCCTTGCCGGAAGTGCTCATTATGACCAGTTCGGTGCGGTCCCGGAGGTAGGCGAGCCATTTGCCGTCGGGGGAAACCAGCGGCTGGAAGCAGGTCTGTCCTTCGGGAGTGACCCTTTCTTCCTTGAAGTTCCACGCGAGGGAAAGGAACTTGTCGTCCTTGTCCGCGAGGGTGCTCTTCCAGATGCCCCATTCGCCGTCACGCTCGGACGCATAATAGACGCTGCGGCCGTCTCCGGAGAAGGTCACTCCCCTCTCCTGGACGTCGGTGCAGGTGATGCGCCTTGTGGTCTTCGCTTCGACCGAACTGACGAAGACCTCGCCGCGGGCGGTCACGGCCACTTCCTTCCCGTTGGGAGATACCGCCGCCGAGCTGATGCCCGAGGACGCGGTGGAGAAATAGGTGTCGCGTTCGTTTTCATCGTGCATGACGCTGATGGCCACCTTCACGGGATCGGCCCCGTCACGGCAGGTGTACAGGTCTCCGTTCCAGGAGAACAGGAGGGTCCCGTCGAGAGAGACGCTCAGATAGCGCACGGGATGGGTCTTGAAGAAGGTAACCTGGGTCTGGACCGAAGGATTGTCCAGCGTCGACTTCCACACGTTGAAGCAGGCGTCGGGGGCATTGGGATCGTCCTTGACGTTCTCGCGCAGGAAGTAGAAAGTCTGCCCGTCTGCAGCGAAAACGGGGTTGCGGTTCTCGCCGATGTAGGTGGATAGCTTCGTGAAGGTGCCGTCCCTGAGGGACCAGACATCACGCGTCACGGAAGAAGTGTGGTGCTTGCGGAAACTGTCTTCAACTCCCTTGTAGTCCTCATAAAGGATCACGCCGGCCTCGTTGACCGACACGGAAAGCATTGGAAGGGATGTCACGAGCTTCGGCGCTCCGCCGGCAAGC
>JAEEIQ010000111.1 GCA_016281435.1 Bacteroidales bacterium | reverse complement strand
GAAGTTCTATGATCCTGATAAGGAGTGATTCATGCTCCGGGGAGCAGACGACCACCTTGAAGGCGTCGTCGAGGCGGATGTTGGCGTATCTCTGGGTCATGACGGTAAACGGTAATAACCGCACCCCGGACCGTCCGGAGCGCGGTTGCAAAACTTGCGAGCATCAGCGTGAAAAGCAAGAACCTGTGACGAGATGCGTGCAGATTTACTTGTTTCTGTATGTTTTTGAAGATTCTGTATAAGAAAGTTGCAACGAATCGGCAATTGTTGCTGATTCCTGCTTGTTTTCGTTGCGGCAGGTTTCCTTATATTCCTTTCGCGGGAAGGCGACAACCTCGGCGCCGGGAGCGGCAGTCGGCCGCTGCTTCAACAACGTTCGGGAACTCGCGTTCCCGCTGCTGCGCAGGCCGATTCTTAAGTATTTAAGTTGTATTGTATTAGCTATTTGACCTTGCGTAAAATGACGCAAGGCTGAGCAATATTATGTTAAGTTGACTACGGAGGTCATCGTCGGAACAGGCAACAACCGGCCGGCGAGGAAGGCCTTTCCGTTGAGCCTCCCGCAGCCGGCCGTGTTGTAACTGCCGCCTCCCGACGCTGCCTTCCACTTCTCGGGTGGCACGGTCCTCAAGGGCAAAGTCCTTTACGGGAGCAGGCGACGGTGCTCTCGCGCTACCTGACAAACACCTGCGCGCAGGCCCCCGCCTGGGGAGCGTTTTGGGGCACCTATGGCGCGCCGGTTGGAGGAAAAAGTCTCGACCTGCGCGCACGAAGGCTCCTGAAAGGCATGAGGGAAGGGTGATGCGCGCAGGTGTTTGTCGGGTTATGCATCGGGGCGCAGATACCGCCTCTGGCACCAGCAAGCTGGACTTATCGCGCCCCGGTATCACGTTTTCCGGAGCATCAGAGCGCATCATTCGCGCCTGAGACCCGTTCAGCGAGGATTCCCCGCCCCGGTGCGGTTCACGGCAGGAGGGATGGAGGATCAAAAAAGGCCGGCGCCAGTGACGCCAGCCTTCCTTTAAATTTACAAGATTTATTCTGCTTGTTTTTGAATATATACGCTTCCGAGGTACAGAGACCTACTGCCGAGTCCATTAGAAGTATACACTAACTTCACATGAACATTTCCGTTATCAATATCCTCATCATGGCTATACCCAAAAACTTTCCTGTCTCCATTTGTTTTCCCTCCAGTCTTTACATCATTAACTTCTACAGGGGAAGAATAGTTTGTTCCGTCCAAAGACCACGCTATAGTAAAGGATTCTGCCTCTGTGGTATTATTGGAGATACAACTGGTAAAAACAAGTTGTAGACTTTCGTTTGCTTTGTAGACTTTGATTGGACATGAGAAAACAGCATACTCGTTTCTCATAATACCCGTCAAAACAACAGAACTGCTTTCAAATTTCATCGCCTTGGCCCCATAGAATGAGATTGAACCTCCGGATTCGTCGGTTGCAGGCCAAATACTGGGGTTCGTCCCGGAACCGGTATAGCTGGTAGGCTCCCATGCTGCGAGGGTATCCCATTCATATTCTCCTATCGTTATTGACCTCTGCGAACCAGTGACATTATCGCTGGCGCTTGCGCCGACACGCGCAACTGCATAGTAAGTGACTACATCTCCGTAGTGCAGTCCGGTAAGTACATCTGAGAAGTCAGCCTCCTTGTCTCCCGAAACTCCGGCGGCCTCGTTGGTTACGGTCGTATTCTGATTCCCTCCGCCGTTTTTGGTATAGCGGAAGAATGTGCGCATGGAACTCTCAGGGACGACGTAGGCCGCCGTGTAATGCCCGCTCAGATGCAGAGTATAATTATCTTCTCCGACTTTTTCCCAGGTGGCTTTTAGTGTGGTGGTGGCCGTAACCCTCGGCGCAGGGGCTGTGACCGTCAATGCGTAAGATGCGGAAGCCGGTTTGTAGTCCTCGTCTCCTGCAGCGGTGGCAGTAATGGTAGCTGTGCCGGCGGCGACGATGGTAACGGCTCCAGTCGAAGGATTGACCGTAGCTACGTCTTCGTCGCTGCTTTCATAGCTTACGGACGTCGATGCCCCGCTGACGGCAGGAGCATTGAAACTCTCGTCAAGGGCTATGCTATACGCTGCCTGAGGGAAACTGAGGCTCTGGGCAATTCTGGCATCAATGACATTAAGGGTATATGAGGCGCTCGCGCTCTTGTATGTCGAAGAAGACAACGCGCGGGCGATTATGACCGTTTCTCCTTCCGCGAGTGGAGTCACAGCACCCGAGGAGGCATCGACGGTAGCTACGGCGGGATTGCTGCTACTGTAGCGAACGGATGTCTGCGCCCCGCTGAGTGCCGGAGCGTTAAAGGCATCCCCGAGATTAACGTCGTATGCAGCATTCGGGAAACTGAGGCTCTGGGCTGTCCTGTCATCATCCGCCCAATAAACAATGATTTCAGGAGTATAAACAACGTCCACGGAGGTCAAACCGAAGCCGTAATATGTTCCGGCATCACCGCTAAGATCCCATTCGCTGTTCTTGGCAAGATAGTTGGGATCCATGTATTCGGGGCGGGAAGAACCGTTGTAGTAATAAACGCTTCCAAAAAGAGTTCCCTTTCCAGAACCGAACAAATCGGTCACCTGCTCGTAATTGTCGGACTTGACATAGAGGTCAATCTTTTTATTGCCGGCGGTAGTCTTCATTCCGTTCCAATTTATCACGACCTTCTTTACGCAACCTGATCCGTCCGTACAGACTATGCCGGGATTCTCCATTTCCCTGGGAGCAAGAACGATTATATTCTGCTGGGCGTTGCTGAACCGACCCCTTGCCCTGGACTGATACCCGGATCCGAGGCTGCCAAAACCGTCAACGACGGCGTTGGTGTCAGAGTTGCCAAGAAGCAAGGTTTCATTGTTAAGCGTTTCCTTTGTCCATGAGAATGATTCCGCACCTGAGGCAAGACTGACATTGAACGGCTGATAAGTTCCTGGCTTAAGGTCGATATCCGCAGGAGCGGAAACGGTCTTGCTGAAGTGACGGAGATTGGTCGAAAGGGTGAAAGTAAGTTCCGTTCCCGACGCAATCATGCACGGCGCAACGATGAAATACGCCTGAGGCGTGGTCTCGCCATTGGTATAGTGCACATTGACAGTAGAGACTGAATCGTCTATCCGCTTAAGGTATTTTTCTGTAAGATTGACTCTGGCCATACCGGCGAGAGATACTCCCGCAGCAGTAAAGGAAACCTTCTCGATGACCTCACCCTCTTCAAGCTGCACATTGGTAAAGGCTACCTTGACGATGGACGTCAACCTGCTGAAACACATACCGTTGACGACGGGCTTCGCATTTGCAGCAGCGTCTATGACAGTCTTCTCGGAAAGGAGGACGTCAGCGTCCTTGTCGAAAGTCGAGGAGTTCTTCGGATACTGTTCATAAAGGAGGTACATATCAACGCTGTTATCTCCGTTCACCCCCTTGATAAGCTGATTGGGATGAATTGCGTAAAGATAAGCCTCACCATCAAAAGCATCGATACTCCCGTTGAAGGTAGCCGTTGCCTTGTCGGCAGCCTGGTTCGTAAAGACCTTCGGCGTACCGCTTATTTCGTTACACCACACACCAAGCTTGTCAGACTTTGTCCAGTATATCGTGGTCCCTTCTATCATCGTCCTTGATTCAGGGGCGCCGGCGATGATGGTGACGTCTATCATTTTGCTTTCCTCGGGAGCAACGGCATCGGGCTTCATTTCCTTGTTGCAGGAAAAGAGAGCCATGAGGGCCGCGCCGGCGAGAAGCGTCCTATAAGTAAAGTTTTTCATATGCACTGTGATTAAAAGCCTATAGGATCATTTTCACCAAGACCACCACCTGGTGCACCCGGATCGCCCGGTTGCTGGGCGTCATACATCTTGCTCGTCTGGCATATCGACCTCGTGGCGAAGAGGCGCAGCTCGAAGCTGGCCGGGGCCTCGTAGGGCATTTTCACATTACTTTTCTGTTCCATTTCAGTTATAGTGTTATTATTCAGTCTGCTTCTGGAAGTAGATGTTTCCGAGGTACAGGGACTTCGTTCCGAGACCGGCCGTCGTGTAGACGAGCCTGACGAAGACGGAGCCGGAGTCGATATCCGAAGCGAAGGAATGGGTGAAGGTCTTCTTCTGCGCGCTGGAAGCGCTGGTGCCGGGCACGTTGTCGACGGCTTCGGGAGTCGTGTAGTCCGTTCCGTTGGAAGACCACGCGATCGTGAAGGATTCGGCTGCACCGGACACGTTGGAATAGCATTTGTCGAAGACCAGTCGCAGGGTCTCTCCAGCCTTGTACCCGGTCACGGGAATTTCAAATACCGCCGTGTCGTCAAGGGCGACGCCGGTGAGGTAGAGCTGGCCGTTGGTGGTCTTGATGGCCTTTCCGACGCTGCTGGAGTAGGTCACGGTCGCGCCCGAGGCGTCAGTCGCGTTGTGGACCGAGATCACAGGGGATTCTCCTGTCTTCGGCATCTCGGCGGAACCGGTAGGCTCCCAGGCGGCGAGGGTGTTCCAGTTCTCCTCGCCTATCGTTATGTTGAGTGTCGCTCCGGTGCTGTTGGCTGTAATGCTGCCGCCGACCCTGGCTATCGTGAAGTAAGATACCGCCGCACCGAAAGGCAGACCGGTGATGTCCTCTTCGAAATCAGCCTCATAGTTTCCGGTGGTGTTCGGGGATATCTTCTGGACGGTGGTGGTTATCTGGGATCCGGCGTCCACCTTGTATCTGAAGAACGCCTGGATCTCACTCTTCGTAACGAGGTTCTTGGCCGCGTAGTGGCCCCTCAGATGGAGGGTGTAGTTATCGTCCGCGATCTTCTCCCACGTGGCCTTGTAAGTAATCGTCTCGTAAACTTTCGGGGTGAGCGTAACGGTGAGGGTATAGGATGCCTTGCCCCTCTGGTAGGTATCGTCCGCGGCGGCGGTGGCAGTGATGGTCACTGTGCCGGCGTTCACGAGGGCCACTTCACCGGTTGCGGGGTTCACGGTTGCGACGGCATCGTTGTCGCCGGCCCATGTCACGGTCGTCTGCGCGCCGCTGAGGAGCGGGGCCGTGAAGCCTTCGTCGAGTTCAGCTGCATACTCGGAGTTCGGGAAAGAAAGGGTCTGGACGGCACGGCTGTCCGTAACGGTCAGGGTGTAGGATGCGGACGCGCTCTTGTATGTCGCATCGGAGGTGGCGCGGGCCGTAATCACGGCTTCGCCGGCGCCGACCGTAGTCACTTCGCCCGTTGCCGGATCGACAGTCGCGACTTCCTTGTTGTTGCTGGTGTAGCGGACGGTAGTCTGGGCTCCGGACAGCGAAGGTTCGGCGAAGTCTTCACCGTAGGCCACCTCGTAGGAAGCGGACGGGAAGCTGACGCTCTGCGCAGTCCTGTTGTCTTCAGCCCAGTAGACGGTGATCTGCGGGGTGTAGATGGTCGAGAGGGAAGTGATTCCGAATCCGTAATAGGCGACAGCGGAGGCCGTCAGGTCGAACTCGGTATCCTTTCCGCTGTAGTTGGGATCGACTAATTCGGGCCTCGCGGTGCCGTTGTAGTAGGAAGCGCTTCCGGCAAGGGTCCCGCGGGTGGATTCGCTGAACAGCTCCTCGACAGAGTTGAAATTGGTCTCCTTGACGTAGCAGTCGATGACCTTGTTGGTGGACCATTTTTCGCCTTCCCAGGCGATGTTGATCTTCTTCACCGCACCGGAGGCGTCGAGGGAGACAAGACCGGGAGCATAGGTGGCTATGATATTGTCTTCCGAATCCCTGTCGTAGGACGGGGCCAGCACTATGATGTTCTGATGGGAATCGTTGAACCAGCCGCGGGCGCGGGATTCGAACGAAGAGCCGATGCTGCCATAGCCGACGATGTCCGCATTGGTGTGCGCGTTGCCGAGCTGCAGGCTGGCGTTGTCGAGGGTCTCCTTGGTCCAGGAGATCACCGTCGCATCGGAAAGGTCCACGCTGAAGTCCTGATACCTTCCGGGAGCGAGGCTGATCGCGGAAGGGGCGGTCACGGTCTTGGTGACGTGGTGCCTGTCCGTGGACATGGTGAATGTCATGGAAGTGCCTGCGGGAATGTCGCAGGGGGCGACCACAAAGAAGGCCTGGGGCGTCGCCGCGGTCTCGCCGTTGGTATAATAGACATTTACCGTGCTGGAGTAGTCGGTGATGCTGTTGATGCATCCTTCCACGAGGTTAATGTTGACAAGACCGGCGAGCGTGGCACCCGCAACGGTGAAGGACATCTTCTCGAGCTTTTCAGTAGTCTCGAGACCGGCTGCGGAGCCCGTGAAAGCGACCTTGACCACGGAGGTCATGCGCCCGAACGTCATCTCGCTGACAACGGTCTTCGCATCGTCGCCGAGAGATATGGGCGTCTCGTCCGAAATCAGGACGTCGGCCGTCTTGTCGAAGGATTCTGTATCTGAAGGATATTGGTTCTTCAACATGAAGATGTCCACGCTGTTCGTGCCGTTCGCTCCCTTGATCAGGGAATACGGCAGAACGGCGTAGAGATTCGCGGAACTGCCTGCGAAAGCGTCGATGGAGCCGTTGAAGCTGGCCGTTGCCTTGTCGGCAGCCTGGTTCGTGAAGGTCTTGGGCTTGCCGGTGATGTCGTTGCACCACACACCGAGCTTGTCGGACTTGCTCCAGTAAACTTTCGGAGTAGAGCCTTCGAATTCGACAAGGGTCCTCGTGCCGGGAGCTCCGGCAATCAGGGTGACGTCGATGGAGCCTGCGGCGGCAGGGGCATTATCGTTTCCGATCTCCTTGGCGCAGGAAAGGAGGGATGCCATAATCGTGCTGGCGACCAGCGCTTTTGTGATAATCTGTTTCATATTGCCGTCCTCCTTTTTAGAAATTCAACGGGGTGTTTGGATAGAGATCCTCTCCGGGTTCTCCGGAGTTTCCGGAATCGTCCTTGTAGTAACCGGTAGAGCTGATCTGGCAGAGATCGTCCTCGAGTTCATAAATCTCCAGGTCGGGGGAGCAGTAGAATGCCGGCCTGCTGGTTGATTGGTTAAAGTTCCTTCTCATATGGTTCAATTTGTATAAAATCACGCAAAATCGCCGAAAAATAACGGCGATTAAAGAATATATAGATTAAGGTATCGGTTAACCGTTAAAAAAGCGGATTAACCCGCGAGGCGTGCCTGGCGTAGTGCCCCTGCTTCAATCCGGCATAGCGGCAAAGCGTTTCGGCGCCTGCTCCGGACTGGTCCCCGCAGCGGAAAAGGGCCCGCGCGATGTGCAGTTCCTTAAGCGCGGCGTTGCGGTAGGTCACGTCGTTCGTGCGGGGAGGAGCCAACTGGCGGGCATCATCGTAGGTCGTCACCGTCTTGGCCTTCATGCCCGGGGCCCTGAGCAATCCGGCAAGCACCGGGGCGGCTTCTTTCGAGGCGATGGATTCCGTGGCGATGGCAACTGCCCTGAAGTGCGAGAAATAAGATGAAGGAACGAGCTTTTTCGCCTTTTCGAGAATCAGGGGAAGGGATTCCTTGTCCTTGCAGCGGCCAAGGGCGATGATGATAGCGTCCAGGGGGCTCATGCACATTCCGAACTGTCCCATACCCTTGTAGTTCCAGCCCTCGTCCCATTCGGGAGAAGCGGCCAGCCTTTCCCGCAGGACGGGAGCGCCGCCTGCATCGCCCAGCATGCAGAGTATGCTGGCGTAAACGAGGCGCTTCTCCGGGTCTGTCTGGACTTTCAGCCTCTCGGAGGCCAGCTTGCGGCAGCGGTCGGGATCGGTCAGGAGTATTTCGAGGCCCGTGTAGCTGTCGGCGACATTGTCCGCGGCTTCGGACATCTCGGCGGCGGAGTAGCCTTTGAAATCCTTATCGGTGAGCACACGGGGCGGAAGGCTGCCGATGTCGACAAGGTGCTTCTGGACCTTCTTCACGTCGACGCTCCTGACGGATACGCCTTCCTTGACGGCCAGGGCGGACAGATAACCCGCCGCGTAACCCTGGTTGTGCAGGCAGGGCTGCATCCTGATGACCGGCATGGCGTCGCGGTGCGCGCTCGCGCCGAGGCCCGTGGTGAGGATGCCGTCAAGGCCCTTGGGAAGAAGGCTCCGCAGCGGCACGTCGGCTTCATATACCTGATGGCCCTTCTGCGGAGGGGACAGGATGAAGAAGGGATCCACTATCATCCCGTGCGTATCGAAGGAACTCTTGTGGCAGGAAATCGTGTCTGAATATCTCCTGCCCGCTATGATGTCATTCACGGACACCATGTACTCGCCGACGACGCGGCGGCGTTCGCGGGTCTGGGGTATCTTTACCGTATCATAGTGCTTGTGGAGTTTCGAGCGTGCCTGCACGAAACAGCGGGAGATGTCCAGCACGTCGCTGTCGTCTATGAACAGCCAGTCATTGTTGGAATAGCTGTCTCCGGGGTCCCTCTTGCCGAGTCCGGCACCCTGGATGGCGACGGAGCGGCCGTCAGTGTATTCGAAGGCGGCGCCGGCCGCAATGGCCGTATCCGCGCTGCCGGTGGAATCTATCACCACCTTGGACAGGACCACGCCGCGGCCTTCCGGAGTGGAAACGACGACGCCGCGGACCTTGTTCCCCTCTACTACGGCCCCCGTACCCATGGAGCCGAACCATATCTCGCCGCCGGCCTTGAGGATCTCCCTGCGGAACCATTCCATCTTCCAGTCCGTGACGTGACGGCCCTTCTTCGCGATCTGCCGGGGATGGTCCGAAGGAGCCATGTTCCTGACGCCCTCGTCGACTTTTTCAGTGAAGCCGGAACGCACACCGTGCCAGTAGGCCCCGATAAGGCCCATGGTGGAGATGCCTCCGAGCCCGTGCAGATACTCCAGGACAAGGGTGTTCGCGCCGTTTGACGCCGCGGAGATTGCTGCCGTCGCGCCGGCGGTTCCGCCTCCCAGCACGACGACGTCGTAACGGCCCAATACGGGCAGGGAACCAGCCGGGCTCTTTACGAAGCGCTGCCCGCGGACACGGCGAAGGGGCTCGAGTAATTCCTTCACCTGCCCGACGTTGTCGGTGTTCCTGCGCAGCTGCCTCACGGACGCTTCCCCAGGAGCCAGCTTTCCAGCCTTGACGGCGGCAGCTATGCCCTGGCCGAGTTTTTCGCCCACGGCCATAGCCGGGGCGGGGCGCATCTTTTTCGCCGCTTCTTCACGGGACATGTCCGCGCAGGGCCCGAAGACGAAAAGTCCGGAAACGCCTTTCGGAGTCCAGGCGTCACCGTCAGAAACAATCTTGCGGGGAGGGATGTACCAGAGAACGTCAGAGCTGTCGACCTGGTCGGGATTCCAGACAAGGCTCCTTGCCTGCTGCTCGATACGGCTGATCTCCTTCCAGGAGCCGGAGGAGACGTCCTGGCGCATGGTATAGCGTATGATGGGGTACTCTTTCTTGTCGAAAACGAAAGGCAGCGGGAGGATTTCGGCCCGGGAGATACCGGCGGCGGATTTCTTTTCCCCGCCTACCACGGTGAACTGCACATCGACCGGACCTTTCCCTGCCGGAACAATCTTAGCCCCTGCCATCCTGGCGACAGAGGCCTCATGAGTGGCGTCGATGACCGCCTTTGCGCAGATGGCCTGACGCCCGGAACGGTTGGCTATGACGACTCCGCAGACACGTCCGTCGGAGTCGCTCAGGACATTCGTGACATAACTGCTGAAAACGAAGTCCACCCTGTTGTCGATAAGGGCGTCCTCGAGTATCTTCTTCGCCTGCACCGGAAGTATCTGCGCCCCGCCGGGATAAAGCTTTTCGGCAAGGGGCGACTGAAGCTTCTCCGAAGGAAGCAGGTCATACATAAAAGCACCGCAGATATCGTCCCCAAGGTATGTGAGCCCGGACACCAGGAACACTTTCAGACCGCTTTTGGCGGCGGCGACTGCGGCCGCGACCGCGCGGCTGCTTCCCCCGGCTACGACAAGGTCCACATCCGCAAGCACCGGGATGTTCCTCTCGCTTTCGGCGGCGCTGCTGCCGTCCGGAAGTATCTCCTTGACCATGGCCCTTGCGTCGGAGCCGCGTCCGACTACGAACATGGCGCCACCGGCCGCGGCCACCTTGAGGAAATTTCTTCTGCTGATCATATAAAACTCATTCTAAAGGTCCCAGGTCGCGGCCTCGGTCTTAAGGTCGATAGTCTTGAAGTTCTTCCCGCTGCCTTCCGCCCAGAAGGAGGTCAGGCCGAAAGCCCGGCCGCCCATGGTGTAGCTGATGAAGCCGTGCCAACCTCCCGGTTTCTTCTCGTAGGCGTGATGCTCCTCGTTCCCGGTGGGGTCGTCGGGGATGTTATTCGCGCTGAGCCTTTCGATGTTGAAGTCAATCATCGTTATCTGGCCCGACCCGTTGAAGACAGGCAGGTGCGTGTTGCCCTCGTCGCAGCAGTTTATCATCGTAAGGGTCTTGTGGCCCCCGCGGTCGAAGAGGTAGCCGATAACGCAGCGGGCCGTGGTGCACTGTTTCATCACGAGATGTTCCACTCCGCAGAAGCAGAATCCGGCATACAGGCCGCCGGCGCTGACGGTGTCGAGGCCCAGGCGGGACATTTCGTCGTTGGCCCCCTTGGTCGTGCAGATTCCTATGCATCCTTCCACGGGAGTGGCCGGCTTGCGATGCAGGAAACGATCCTCAAAATAGCTTTCCGTGTAAACACCCACCTGGCGTATGTCACTGTTGCCGAAACGGCGGCAGTCTATCCCGATAAGCCTCTTCTGGGCATTGAAGAAATAGAGGTAGAAGTTCTCGAAATTGACATTGTTGATATAGGTGTACTTGAAGAACACGCCTTCATATTCCGGTTTCTGGGCCGTACCGTAGAACACCCTGTAGACCTCCTTGTCATTCATGGACGAGAACGCCTTTTCCGTGACATGGAGCGTAACCCCGAAACGGGTGTTGTAGCTCTTGTTCTCCGTAGTGCCGACAAGGCTGATCGTCCTGGCATTGCCGTCGTTGAATCCGAAATAGATAGCGGAATTGCCGTCCTGTTCGAATGCGTCGATATTGTAATCCCCGTCCAGTAGCTGTATCGTGCCCCCGTACTTCAGTTTTTCGATGGCCTTGTTGATCACCCGTTCGTCATTCTTTCCCGTGCAGACGAAGTCGGCCAGCTTCTTATCCTGCGGATCTGTGTTCGAGGCTGCTATCACGATATGGCGGCTGTAGCGCAACGGGGTTTTCGGGGCCGCGGAAGAGGGCCGGACCGCAACGGCAAGGAATACCAGAAGAAGGAGGAAACGTTTCATATGCGTGTAAGTTTCCTCAATTATATAAAAAAATGATTTCTTTTGTCGGTTAACTAAGATTTACCCCGTTTTTAATCCCTTCGGGTGATCTTTGCGCCGAGGGCGTTGAGGCGGGATTCGATGTTTTCGTAGCCGCGGTCGATCTGCTCGATGTTGTCGATTTCAGAGACGCCGGAGGCGGACATGGCGGCAAGGAGCATCGCGATGCCGGCCCTGATGTCAGGCGAGGTCATGCGGCTGGGCTTCAGGGTGATGCGGTGGTCATGGCCGATCACGACCGCCCGGTGCGGGTCGCAGAGTATGATCTGCGCGCCCATGTCTATGAGCTTGTCGACGAAGAACAGGCGGCTCTCGAACATCTTCTGGTGGATCAGGACGCTGCCCTTGCACTGGGTCGCGACGACGAGCATCACGGACAGCAGGTCCGGGGTCAGTCCGGGCCATGGCGCATCAGCAAGGGTCATGATCGAGCCGTCGATGAAGGATTCTATCTGGTAACTCTCCTGGGCAGGAACGAATATGTCGTCTCCGCGGCGCTCAAGACGTATGCCGAGACGGCGGAAGCACTCGGGGATGATCCCGAGATTGTCGAAGGAAACGTCCTTGATCGTTATTTCGCTGCGGGTTATCGCGGCCATCCCGATGAAGGAGCCCACCTCGATCATGTCGGGAAGAATCTCATGCTCCGCCCCGTGCAGGCTCCCGACTCCCCTTATGGTCAGAAGGTTGGAGCCTATCCCGGAAATGTCGGCACCCATCGCAACGAGCAGTTTGCAGAGCTGCTGGACATAGGGCTCGCAGGCGGCATTGTAGATCGTCGTCGTCCCGGAGGCGAGCGTCGCAGCCATCAGGATATTGGCCGTTCCCGTCACGGAAGCCTCGTCGAGAAGCATGTAGCTGCCCTTGAGGCGGCCGTCGGAGCGCAGGCGGTAAGCACGCAGGCTGCTGTCGTAAGAGCAGTCGGCACCGAGGTTGATGAAGCCGTCGATATGGGTATCGACCCTGCGGCGGCCTATCTTGTCCCCGCCCGGCTTCGGGAAGCAGGCTTCGCCGAAACGGGCCAGGATGGGCCCTACGACCATCACGGACCCGCGCAGGCTCGCGCATTTCCGGACGAACTCGTCATTGCGGATATAAAACTCGTTGACATTGTCCGCGCAGAAGGTGTAGTCCCCTTTGGCGTTCCTGGTGACAGAGACGCCCATCCCTTCGAGAAGGGAGATCAGGTTCCGTACGTCCAGGATCTCGGGGACATTCTTGATACGGACGGGCTCGGAGGTCAGCAGCACGGCGCTGATGACCTGCAGGGCCTCGTTCTTCGCGCCCTGGGGCCTGATTTCACCGCTGAGGCGGCGGCCTCCTTCAATGACGAATGTACTCATATATGCTCTACTTCTGCTTGCAATTCGACGCCGAACCTTTCCAGTACGGCTGTGATTATACGCGCCTCAAGTTCCATGATTTCCTCCGGGGCGGCGTCTCCGGAGCGGTTCACCAGCACGAGGGGTTGCTTGTCCCAGACCCCGGCTCCGCCGTGCTCGGCTCCCTTGAAGCCGCACTGGTCTATCATCCACGCTGCCGGGACCTTGACAAAGCCGCTGTCAAGTATGTAGTGCGGAACTGTGTCGAACCCGCGGGCGATTTCGGCGAAATGGGCGGCCGTGACGACGGGGTTCTTGAAGAAACTGCCGGCGCTCCCGGTCTCGGCCGGATCAGGAAGCTTGGTCCGGCGAAGGGCCATGACCGCCTCCCGGACCGCCATCGGAGTAATCTCGCCGCAGTTCTCCAAAGCCTCACGCACACCCTTGTAGTCCAGCTTCGGGCCGGCATTGCGGCTCAGGCGGAAAAGTACGCTGGTGACTATGTAGCGGCCCTTGTTTTCGGGGTCCTTGAACATTGAATCACGGTAGCCGTAGCGGCATTCGGAGGCCTTGAAGCTTACCTTGCTGCGGGTGCGCAGGTCGAAACACACTACTCCGGAGATGATGTCCTTCACCTCGACCCCGTAGGCTCCGATATTCTGGACGGCAGCGGCACCGACTTCCCCGGGGATCAGGGACAGGTTCTCCGCTCCCCACAGCCCGTGCCCGCAGGCCTGGGCGACGAAATCGTCGAAGACAACGCCTGAGCCGACCATGACCGGAACCTCCGGAAGACCCAGGTCGGCATATTTGATGTAATTGATGCGGGAGTGCAGCACCGTCCCCGGAAAATCGCCGGTAAACAGCAGGTTGCTGCCGCCTCCTATATGGAAAACCGGCTGCGGGAAGGAGTCGAAGTCCATCTCAAGGAGGTCTGAGGCCTTGTCGTACTCCACGAAACGGGCGCATCGCACCTTCATGCGGAAGGTGTTGCTCTTCGACAGGTCGAAATCCTCTCGTACGGTGATCATCTACTCGAACTCGACGGGAACGAAAAATTCAGGGCGGTGATAATCGGGATTCTCCGTCTTCACCGGAGCCCAGGTCACATAATGGGGCACGGAAAGACCGTCGCCGCATTTATAAATGTTGGCTTCAGCCTTCAGGCCGTCCCAGCTCTTCAAACCGCTCTTCCACAAGGCCTCGACTGGAATCTCTATGTCCATGGCCCAGCGGACCTCTCCCTTGCGCTCGCCGAAAGGTTCGGTCCCGAGTGAAGACACCGCCTTCACGGACGCCAGCACCTCTGCAGGGGCCTCTTCGGGGTCCTTCCGGCCGGTCCTGTACGCAAGGTAAAGGGTGCCGATGGCGTTCCACTCGAAATTGTAATAGTGGGGATCGGAGGCGGAGGGCTTGATGAAAAACTCCACGCAGGAGTCCCTGAAAACTGCCTTGCCGGGAGTCGGCTCCTCGGCCTTTACGCTCTGCTCCCCAACCTCGTAGCGCAGGTGCAGGACCTTTCCGTCGTGCCAGGCGTTGAAAGCGACATCGGGCTTGTAAGGGAAATGATCGGGCCAGTTGAGGCAGTCGAGCCTGCCCGAGGGCTGCGCTGAGGGTGCTTTTCCTATGGTTAGTTTCATAATCCGGTACTGTTTCCTACAAAGATAACATTTCCGCAGTTAAAAACATCGCCCCCGCCATCCAAAAGAAAAGCGGCGCCCCCGGGAGGAGCGCCGCAATGCTGCAGGATCATGTCATTACTTGGAAACAAGTTTGACTCCGCGGAAGGTGCGGGTAGAATTGGTCTTGGTACCGCTGGTATTGCTGAGCTTGCCGAAACGGTAGTAGTAGGCACTTGCACCGCTGCTGGCTTCCGTGCTGGAGAACACTGAGTCTCCGCCGTTAAACGACGGCTCCTGGGCATTGATGGCATCGCCTCCATTGTCCTTGATCAGCTTCTCGAAAGCAGCCGCGGCATCCTGTATCTCCTGCGTCTGTTCGGACAGTACTTTCTTTGTGTCGAACTGGCCGGCGGACGTAATGTTGTAGTATGCGAATGCAAGGGCGCGCAGCTCGTTGTAGGCGGGCAGATACCAGCCTTCTCCGAGAGAATCCAGGAAAGCGATCCAGGGGATCTTGTCGGTAATTCCGTCCGTCTGGGCTTTCTGCCGGATCTTCTGGGTATTCGCTGCTCCATCTTCGTTGTCAGTGGCTTCGAAGTTGGTAACCGTTTCCTCGTCGGACCATTTCGCTCCGGCCAGCCTCTTGAGGGAAATGACCTTGGCCTTCTGTCCGTCGTCAGACACCCAGAATACTATTCCCTTCGCGACGTCGTTCTCCTTGTAAACCTCCAGCACCTGGAACTTCTCGACATTGGCGGCAGCCTGGGCGACGTTTATAATGGCACTCGCGGATGCACCTCCGGTACCGTTCGCGGTAACCGTGACGACAGCGGAACGGGCGGCGCCCGTATTGTTCTCCGTCACGGTGATGTTGATGTCGTTGCCCGAGATGACGGCGGTGCACCATGAGGCGTCACCTCCCTCGGTGGCAGGAGCGACCGTAGCAGTTCCAAGGGTGCCGTTCTTCAGGGTAGTGACAGTGGCCACCTTGGTTTCAGCGGGACCATCAAGCTTGAATTCAGACGTGGAAAGGACCAGCCTGACGGGCTCGCCGGGATAGACATAATTGCCGATGGTCTTGATGCAGCGCACGAAACGGGTGGTAGAATTCTTCTTCACACCGCCGGAAGGACAGTCGTACTTTCCGAAACGGACATAGTAGGCGCCATACTCTCCGGCATCTTCCTCGGCAGTGCTGGTCCAGTAGGAATCACCGTTGGCAGTTTCTGCGGCTGCGTTGATGGCAGTTCCCTCAAGATCGGAAATCATTTTCTCGAAAGCGGCACGGGCAGCCTTCTCGGTCGCAGAGATAGCAGAAGGTACCTGAGCTGTGAATCCGGCAGCATCGTGGGCTACGCCGTTGTAGATATCGAACAGTTGCACGAGTTCGTCGCGGGCGGGCAGATACCAGCCCTCTCCAAGCTTGCCGCAGAAATCGGCTGCCTGATACACATCCCTGTCGCGGGCGATGAGGTTGGCCGTGTTGGCAGCTCCGTTGACATAGCTTCCGGCACCTTCGACGGAACTGTCATTATCGGACCATTTGAGCCCGGTGGTCCTGTCAAGGGAAACAGCCTTTCCAACGGTGGCATTGGAAGGATCGACCCAGTAGATAACGCCTTTGCCGTCTTCAGTCTTGGTTCCGACCTTGAGAGCGCCGGCAACAGCCTTCGGCTGAGTCAGTGTAAGAATCACAGGCTCCAGCTTGCCCGGGGTAACGACAACCGTTCCCGTGCGGTCGTTTCCGGTCTCGTTCTTGGTGTAAGTCAAGGAAATACAACGGGCGAGCACCTCAACGCTGAGCCATTGTACGGCATCTCCCTGGACCTCTGCCGTCGGAGTGACGTTCTCAGCCTTGAAGAAGACTTCTACCTTGCCGGCTTCTCCGTCGGCAGCAGTAACGGTGGTTTTGTCGAGCTTGAAGGATTCGACCTTCCCGCTCTCTTTCTCCTGGCAGGATACGCCGATCAGCACAAGGGCGGCCAGGGCGAAAAATGCAATCTTTTTCATCGTATCGATTATTGAAATAAATTAACAATCAATTCTTGTCGGATGTCCATTCCCACATGGTCTCGAGGCCTTCATAAGTAAAGACGTCGATGCCGCGGAAAGCGCTCTTTGCAGCGCCTTTCTGCAACAGGTAGCGGGAAGTTTCGAGAAGATAGCTCCATCCCTTGGTCTGCAGGGAGGCGCTGTCGACGTTGTTCATCGCGGTCTTGTATGCGATGGAGACGGATTTTGCCTTTCCTGCCGCGTTGAGCACTGGCTCGCTGTTGTTCCAGATGGATTCCTTGCTGGACAGGTAGGCCATGATCACGACCCAGTCGCAGCAGGCCAGGAACTGGGAAGTCGAGCCGTATTCGAGCTCGCCCCTGTCGAAATGGGCCTGGTAGGAATAGGAAATGGCTTCGCTGAGCTGCAGGCCGGCTGCGTGAAGGCCGCTGCCGGCACGGGTCAGGACTTCGAGGCCGAGACGGAGGAGCTGGTCGTTGTCCTTGCCCTTGCCGTAGTTGTTGGAGCTGTCCCAGGCATATTGCAAGCCGCTTACGGTCCCGGCCTTGGCTATATGGACTTCGAGGTCGGCGTTGATCCCGTCGAACTTCTGGGCGGCGGAGACCTTGGCGTTATAGCCGGTGATCAGCGAGACTTCGTTGTCCACGTTGGAAGGCTTGACCAGGAGGGAGTTCTCAGCAATCCTCAGGGCATAAACCTTCATCCCGTAGCCGTGGCAAGCCGCGTTGAAGCTCTTGAGCCATGAGTCGGCGGATTGTATCCTCGACTGGCCGGGGCTGAGATACACGTCCTTGAAGCCGAGCACCTGCAGGCGGGCTGCGAGTTTCTGCGGATTGGAAGAATACTTCGTAATCATAGCGGAATACACGTAAGCCCCGTTCCTCGTGGAGGAGGAACAAGCGGCCTTGCGCCATTCTGCGGCCTTCTCTTTCATCAACCCGGTCGCTCCGGCCAGAGTATATACATTGTCCGGTATCTCATGGTCTGTCTGGGTTTCCTTCCCTTCGCCATCCTTTTCTCCTATCACCTGGTCCCACGTAGAGCCCTTCTTTTCCGTCTCCTTCGAGCAGGAACCGGAAGTCAGGATCATGACCAGGGACACCGCTCCCAATATGGTCAGCAACTTCTTCATACTCTTATTTCGTTGTCAAGACGGCATAAATATTCTCCATGTGTCCGAGGTAATTCCAACTTCCGAAGGACCGCTCGGGGTGCTTGAGGTAGCCCTTGTTGAGGGAACAGTAACGCTTCTGCAGGGCCTTGCATTCATTGAGGACCGGCTTCAGCTCCGCGGCAAGCCCCGCCTTCTTCGAAGGATTGAAGGCGGCAGACTCGTAAACGGACTCGATCTGGCGGAACTTCAGGTAGTTCACCCTTATGTCCAGCATCAGCTTGAAATGCGCGAATTCGGTCTTGCCGGACCTGGGCCTGAGGGCGTTCATCCTCTTCTGCAGGGCTTCGGACGCCTTGAGTTCCTCATTCAGCACCTTCTTGTTCTTCGCGGTTATGACGCTCTGCGGCAGGTTGAAATAATCCAGCATGGTCTCCTGCGCAGCAGCATCGAAACCGAACTTGTCCGCACAGTAACGGCGGATGAAGCCCTCCGGCTCGAAGGGCTTGTCGGAAGAGGACGCCTCGCAGAAAGCCTGCTGCAGGATATCGAAGCCAGCGAGCGGGTAGACTTGGCGCATGGGCTGGATCTCCCAGGCCTGCCACTGGCCGCTGTAGATGTAGCCATACTGGCCGGAAGTGGACCAGGAGGTCTCGATGATCCCCTTGAAGCCGAGGTCCCGGACGAAGGAAACGTAGTCGCGAAGGTTGTTGAAATGCTTCATCCACTGGGTCAGGTGCAGGTCGTCCGGACCCGACCGCAGGGCGGGGGCTCCCCACATCGGGAAACCGGAAGAGGCTATCTTGCGGAAGTCCCCGAACTTGTTTATGTTCCAGCCGTAGTTCCAGTCCAGAAGGATCAGGTCCTTGGGCAACTTGGATGCCGCTTCGGGGTATTTCGTCAGGATGTCGGCCCAGATGATGGGGGTCTTGCCGAACTCGCGGACCACGTCGCACATCGCCACGATGTAGTCGCAGAAAAGATGGGACTTCCCGACCTTTTCGACCTTGGCAGCGCACCTCTTGCAGGTCCCGAGAAGACGGGTCTCGTCGGCTCCGATGTGGATGTACTGCGAAGGGTGCATCTCGACTATCTCCCGGAAAATGCTGCGGAAGACCTCTTTCGCGAGCTTTTCCTGGCAGGGACATACCTGCGAGAAGTCCTTGACGGACTCACGCAGGGCTCCGTAACGGTCGTGCCTTAGGATGTACTCACTGTGGCCGAAGCAGTTCTGCAGGGGGATGACGTCGATGCCGAGCTTCCCGCAGTAGTCGATGAAGTCCCGCACTTCCTCGCGGGTGTAGGCCTCGTCGTTGCATATGGTCGCATTCTCGACGAAGGGGAAGGTCGCCTCCCACTCCATCACGATCGCGTTGATGCCGCCGGCAGCCGCCTTGTCCGCCAGTTTCTTCAGGGCGTCCATCGTCATGACCTCAGTGCGGAGGTCGATGTGCATGCCCCTTATATCAAAAGCGGTGACTGTAACACTCACCAGGAGCATTACAGTCACCATCAGGGATTTAAGTATCTTAAGCATCTATTCTACATATTTTCCGCTGTCCTGGTCGATGTAGAGGGTAGCATCCTTGTGGCGGCGCATGATGGAAGCGGGGCAACTTTCGGAAATGGGCCCGTAGATGGTGGCCTTGACCGCATTGGCCTTCGTGGTGGCAGGAACCATGCAGAAAAGCCTGTCGCATGCGAAAAGCGTCGGGATCGTGAGGGTCAGGGCATACTTGGGAACCTCGTCGAGGGTGGCGAAGCAGCCGTCGTGGACCTGCTGGGTGCGGCAAGTCAGGTCGAGGTCGACCTTCTTGATCTTGAGGGGATCGTTGAAATCAGCCACATGCGGGTCATTGAAGGCGATGTGTCCGTTCTCTCCTATTCCCATCAGGCAGACATCGATGTGATGCTCCGAAAGAATCTTGTTGTACTCGGCGATGGCCTCTTCGGGATCCCTTTCGGAACCAATGTAATTAATGGACGCGATGGGAACCTTCGACCAGATAGTCCTGTCGAGGAAATTGCCGAAACCGGCGGGATGGTCCTTCGGGAGTCCGACATATTCATCCATGTGGATGGCGTGCACGCGGCCCCAGTCGATGCCCGGTTCGGCAGCGAGGGTCGCCAGGAACTCATTCTGGGAGGGCGCAGCGGCGAAGATGACCCAAATCTCCTTCTTCTCCGCAAGGAGCTTGCGGAAATGTGCGGCAGCTTCCTTTCCGGAGGCTTCCCCCATGGCGTTGCGGGAATCGTACTTCTTGACTGTCAGGTTGTCGACCTTGAATTCTTTCGTTAACATACGTATACTGTTTTTCCGTTTATAATAGTCCTTTCTACCTTGACGTCGCCGCTCCAGATGACGAGGTCGGCGTCCTTGCCTGGCTCGATCGAGCCCTTGCGGTCAGCTATGCCCATCATGCGGGCAGGGTTCAGGGTGGCCATCTGAACGGCGTCCCTGATGCTGCATTCCGCTATGTTGATCATGGTGCGTACCAGCCTGTCACCGGTGCAGACGCTGCCGGCGAAGCAGGTGTGGTCGGGCATCCATGCGACGCCTTCCCCGATCTCGCAGGCCTGGCCGTCCCGGAGGCTTCCGAGGATGCTGGGACCGTCGGGCATGCCGGCTCCGCGCATGGAATCGGTCACGAGCGCGATGTTGTCCACGCCCTTGACGCTCAGCACGAGCTTCAGCAGGTTCTTCGGCACATGGATGCCGTCGCCGATTATTTCTATGCTCATGCCTTTCTGATAAAGGCCGTACTCGAGCACGCCGGCTATGCGGATTCCCCTTTCGCGCTTGATTGTGCTCATGCAGGAGAAGAAGTGCGTCATGTGGGTGGCTCCGCTCTTATAGGCAGCGTCGCACTGGTCGAAGGTCGCGTCGGTGTGGCCTATGGAAGCGAGGATGCCGTTCTTCTTGAGGAACGCGGCAAACTCAGGCGCGCCTTCCAGCTCGGGAGCGAAACTCCACCTCTTGAGTATGCCCTTGCCGCGGCGCAGGATCTCTCCGTAATCGGCGGGATCCTTGGGGCTGCGCAGGTACCTGGGGTCCTGGGCACCGGCCTGGGCGGGGTTGAAATAGGGCCCTTCGAGGTGCATGCCTCCGAAACGGGCGCCTTCCTTATTCTCCGCCACCGCCTTGTTGTACGTTTCGAACGAGGCGAACAGTTCTTCGTCGGAAGAAGTCAGGGTCGTCGGGAACACGAGGGTGGTTCCGTGCCTGGCCTGCATCTTCGAGGCGGTCAGATAGGCGTCCACGGTGCCGTCCATGAAATCCGCGCCTCCGGCTCCATGCGTGTGCATGTCTATGAATCCGGGGCATACATAAGATCCTTCCGCATCGATCGTCTCGTCGGCTGCAGCGCCTTCCGCCCCGATCTGCGAGATCTTGCCGTCTTTCAGGAGAAGATCCTTTTCGACCGTCCCCTGCGGGGTCACGAGCTTTCCGTTCTTGATAAGTGTCTTCATTTTTCGTATATCGTTTCTCCGCCGATGATGGTCCTTTCCACCTCGACGTTTCCTCTCCATATTACAATGTCCGCATCCTTGCCGGGCTCGATCGAGCCCTTGCGGTCCGCCACGCCCATCATGCGGGCGGGGTTGAGGGTCGCCATCCGCACGGCATCCTCGACGGAGCAGCCTGCGATGTCCACCATCGTGCGTATCAGGCGGTCGGCGGTCGCGACGCTTCCGGCGAAGCAGTGGCGGTCGGGAACCCATGCCACGCCCTCGTCGACTATGACGTCCTGTCCGCCGGTGAGGCTGCCTATGCGGCTGGGGCCGTCGGGCATTCCCGCCGCGCGCATGGAATCAGTGATGAGGGTGATCCTTTCGATGCCCTTGACTGCAACTACAAGCTTGAGCAGCTCCTCAGGCACGTGGATGCCGTCGGCGATGAGCTCGATATTCATCCCCTTCTGCCAGTAACCGTACTCGAGGACGCCGGCGACGCGGCGGGCCCGGATGCGGCTGATGGTGCTCATGCAGGAATAGAAGTGGGTCATATGGTTGGCCCCGTTGCGGAAGGCGGCATCGCAGTCGGCCCAGGTCGCGTCCGTATGGCCTATGGACGGAAGGATGCCGTTGGCCTTCATCGCCGCGGCGAATGCGGGAGCCCCGTCGAGCTCGGGAGCGAAAGTCCACCTTTTGAGTATCCCCGCTCCGCGGCGGATTATGTCCATGTACTCGGCGGGGTCGTTGGGGCAGCGCAGGTAGCGCGGGTCCATGGCCCCGGGCTGCTTCGGGCTCAGGTACGGCCCTTCGAGATGCAGTCCGCCGAAACGGGTTCCTTCGGTATTGCGGGAATCCGCCTCGCTGTAGGTGGCCAGTGTTGCGAACAGGTCCTCATTGGAGGAGGTGCAGGTCGTCGGATACACGAGAGTGGCTCCGTGGCGCACATACATCTTGGCGGCCGTCAGGTAGGCATCCACCGTCCCGTCCATGAAGTCGGCCCCGCCGGCTCCGTGAGTGTGGATGTCGATGAACCCAGGTGCTACGCATGCGCCCTCGGCGTCAATGACCTCGTCGGCGGCCGGAGACAGTTTCCCGACTTCGGCGATCTTGCCGTCCTTTATGAGGACATCGGCGACGACGGCCCCGGACGGGGTGAAAACCTTGCCTCCCTTTATGAGAACCGTCTTCATTTCGCGGCCTTCTTCTTAGTCCAGTAGTTGAACTTGTATCCTATGAAGGCGAAGAACACCATGTAGGCGGCCGCGGGCAGCAATATCCAGTATGACTGGTGCAGGGTAAGGCCGGAATCCACGATCGCGGAGTAGAGCAGGGGCACCACGCCGCTGGCGCACAGGGCCATGACGAGCAGGGCCGAGGCGAGGTTGGTCCACTTGCCGAGGTCATGCAGGGAGTGTCCCCAGATGCCGGGATAAACGACGGAGTTGGGGATGCCCATCAGCACGAGGCACCAGATCGCCATGTTCGGAGGGAGTATCATCACCAGCACCGAAAGCACGAGGATGACCGAGGTCACGACCTTCAGGAGGTTCTTCTGGGTTATGTACTTCGGGACCAGCACCACGCCGAGCAGATAGCCGAACAGGGTGCAGGCCAGGGTCATCGAAGGGAAGATGGCGATGTTTTCGAAGTTGATGCTTTCCGCGAAACGGGCGATGGTGTGGATGCTGAGGGCCTGGGTGCCGAGGTGGCAGAACAGGGCCAGCACGCCGAGCACGAGGTAAGGATAGGCCAGCAGGGTCTTGCGTCCGTCTTCGGGAGCGGCCGGATTGTCCTTGGCAGGGTTGATGTCCTGGATGGAGGACTTATAGAACACGACCGCGAAGATCAGGAGGAACACGCCCAGCACAAGGTAAGGCGGGATGACCCCGTGCAGCAGGTCGGCCATGGCCTGATCCCTTGCGGCTCCTTCAAGGGAGCCGGCGTTGATGGCGTCCATCTTGGCCTTCTGAGGGGCTATCACTATCGCCGAGAAGATTATCGGAGAGATGATCCCTGCGAACTTGTTGCAGATTCCGAGTATGCTCATCCTTTGGACGGCTGTGTCAATGGGGCCGATGATGGTGGCGAAGGGATTGGCCACGGTCTGCAGGAGGGCAAGGGCCGTTCCCATCGTGAAGAGGGCCAGAAGGAACATGTTGTATGTCCGCATCAGGGCGGCGGGGATGAAGAGCAGGGCTCCTATTCCCAGCAGGAACAGTCCGTACATTGCACCCTTCTTGTAGCCGGTGCGGTTGAGTACCCAGGATGCGGGTATGGTCATCACGAGGTAGGCGATGTAGAAGGCGAACTGGGCAAGATAGCCCTGGACTTCGCTCTGCAGGTCGCAGGCCACCTTGAAGTAGGGTACGAGGATGGAGTTAACCCATGACACGAGCCCGAACACGAAGAACAGGCATCCGAGCATAACCATCGAGGTTATGTACTGCTTCTTTGATTGATCTTTCATTGGTCGCTTTGGTTATAGTCACACAAATATACGCTTTTTAAAGTCCACCCATTTGTCAAAAAACGAATAGTGGACTTCAAAAAACGAAAAATATCAGAAGCGATACCCTACGCTAAGCTTGACTGGAGACCATGGCGATCCGACTGCAGCCTCTATAGACAAAAACAAGCGTTCTCCAAGGCATATCCCCACCGGCATCAACAGGTACGATCCGGATATATACCAATCAGATTGCCATTTCCCGGCAACCGTGGTGGAATATTTTCTGAAACTTGGACCGTAAGCAACTGCAGAATAGATGCTGAGATCGTGGACGCGCACATAATAATACCGCAAGACTGGCATGGTATAAAAGATCAGCTCCTTGTCCGTCGTTTTTCCTGACGTCTTTTTATAAGCATAATCGACGGTATTTTCCAACCCGACGGCAAATTTCGAATCCTTGAAACAATAGACGACCGTCAAGTCGAAAACGGGAAGAATTACCGTCTTGTCATAAGAGTAGTCCCGCTCGTTATCGGGATCCGGTTCAATGATAATCTTGTTGTTATCTGCATAACCTGTCCGGGCATGCAGGCCGAACGACAGCCCTCCCTCAAACTCAAGGCCGCCCTTCTGGGCATAAGAGAATCCGCCTGACATCAACAGAATGATCAGGACGAACAAGAATCTGAACGTAACCGCCATACATCCCCAAAGGTAGTGATTATAATCTATATTCCAAACACTGCCCGGGAGAAGGCGCTGGCATTGTAAATCAGTTGCAGCGGTAGATGCGGATGGCGTTGAGCACAGGCTGACCCTTGACGGGGGTGAAGCCGACGGTCAGACCTTCGCCTCCTTCGACTTCCACCGTGAACTTCTTTATCACGGGATGCAGTTCTCCGTCTTCACGGCGTATATTGTAGTCTTTCAGGACATTCTGCCCGTTGATATCGACATCGAAGACCCTTTCGGACACGTCCTCGCCGACCACGTCGTTGCCGAGGCTGTAGGCAAGGCGGATGACCTTGTCCTTGCCGATGTTAAGCTCGCAGAAATACAGATACACGTAATATTTCCCGTCGGGGACGTCAGCCTTGAAGGCCTCGAGGCCCTTGCGCTGCATCTGCCAGAGGGGATCTTCCGAAGTGCCCAGGATGTCGGCGTTGGTGCACGGCTGGGAGCCGCGGTTGGTCTTGACACGGCCTGTTTCCCCTCCGATATAGCCCCAGCGCCCGGGGGTGTATTCCTTCTCCGGAATCCAGATGAGGCTGCCGTCCTTGTCTTCGAAGAAGCGGGTCCCTCCGAGCGAGACGCTCATGTCCACGAACTTCGACATGTCGGCGGGGACGGCCCTGTAATCCACCCTGAGCACGTCGCGCACGGTCTTGCCGTCCTTCTCGGCGACAGCCTCGAGCACATTGTGGCCGGGAGCCCACGTCACTTCGAACGGAGCGTATCCGTCCTTGGCAGGGAAGGTCCCGAGAGGCTTTCCGTTGAGGACAAGGCGCACTGAAGAGGCGTTAGTGTAAACCTCTGAAGGCTGCCTTTCACCTTCGTCGCCGCCGCGGATGAGCCAGTCGTGGCCAGCTATCATGATGAAGGGTTCCTTGCCGAGTACCGCCTTGTAGAGCCAGTAGCTGTCCTTGGGAGTGCGGTTACGGGTGGTCAGGCCCTTGCAGTTGACGTGGGGGATGGCATCCCCGCGGCCCTCGGAATAGAAGTCGTTGATGTTCCAGACATTGCTCCCGGCAATGTAATCCCTGTCCATGATGACCTTCATGTATTCCTTATGGAACGTGACTCCGTACTCTTCGGTGAAGTCGAACCTTTCCCCATGGAAGGAATGGCAGCGCGCGTCGTTGTCGGCGCCGTATTCGGACACGATTATGCCCTTGTCCGGGAATTTCGCGTGGATCTCATCCATGGCCGGGCCGAAGTCGGACAACTGTCCGCCGTACCAGCCCTTGTAGAGGTTCCAGCCGAGGATGTCGGGAATTTCGCCGAGTCCGCTTTCCTTATAGACGTTCACGCTGCTGTTGCAGGGTATCATCGTGGGCCTCAGGGGGTCCAGGCTGCGGATGGCCTCCTCGATGCGGTGCGCCACCCCGTTGACGAAATCATAGTAGGGACGTTTCTTCTCCATCGGGGTCTTCCCGGAGAAGGGGAGCCTCAGAAGCACCTCGTTCATGTAGGCCCAGATGATGGTGGACGGGTGGTTGTAGCCCTGGCAGACCATCTCCCGGGCCATCTCGGTGCAATTGTCCGAGAATGCCTGTGACATCGTCACATAATTGACTATCGGGATTTCCACGGAATTGACTATGCCCTCGCGGTCGCACATCTGGACCATCACGGGATCCTGCGGATAATGGGCGATGCGGAGGAAGTTTCCTCCCATGTCCTTAAGCAGACGAACGTCGCGCACGTGGTTCTCATCGGGAAGGGCGTTGCCCTTGCCCATGTAGTCCTGGTGCCTGTTCGTTCCCATTATCTTCAGGTGCCTTCCGTTCAGGAAGAAGCCCTTGTCGGGATCGAAACGGTAGCTGCGGAACCCGGAGGGATTGGTGACCCTGTCCAGCAGGGCGCCGCCTTTCTTCGCCTCGGAAAGCGAGGTCACTACCTTGTAGACCTGCGGATCGTCGACGTCCCAGAGTTTCACCGAAGCGGGCTTGAGGTCCTGCTCGACAGCCATCTTGTCGCAGCCGGCGGGCAGCTTGACCTTGGTGCGGACCACGGCCGCCTCGCTGCCGTCCGGAGCGAGCAGCCTCTGCTCGAGGATGACCGTCTTCTTCTCGCCGCTGACATTGGTCAGATATGTCTTTGCATGCAGCGTGGCGGCATCCGCGGAGCTCAGGTACACGCCGGAAGACGCGAAATGGTCGGGCGAGATGAGGGTCTTCGGAGCCAGGATCAGCTCGACGTCGCGGTATATACCCCCGAAGAAGGTGAAATCGGCCGTAAGGGTCGGGATATCGGGATTGAAGGAATTGTCCACCTTGACCAGAAGCTTGTTCTCACCCTTATGGACGAGGGCGGTCACATCGAAGATGAAAGCGGTGTAGCCGCCTATATGACGGCCCGCCTTCTTGCCGTTGACAAGGAGCTCCGCTTCCTGGTACGCGCCCTCGAAACGTATGTAAACCTGGCGTCCGTCGATCTCGTCACCTAGAGTGATCTTCCTCTCGTAAGTGCATTCTCCCCGCCAGAATCCGCTCTCGTCGTCGTCAGCGTCCAGGGCGTTCCACGTATGGGGGATGTTGACTATCGTGCTGACGCCCTCCTTCGTGAAGAGCCATGCGTCATTGATGGTCCTGACTGTTCTGGTGTTGACTGCGAAGACTTCCGTCGCAAGTATGAGGGCCGCGATGCCCAGGAAGAACTTTTTCATATTATTTCACAAGTGGAGTGATGGTGAATTCAAAGGAACGGTCTTTTGCCGGGATGCGATATTCCGGACGGGGCAGGCGGCCCCATGAATTTATACATCCGAGGCCCATCTGTACAAGGTCCACATTGACATGGGTCTTGCCGTCGGGACGGAGTTCCGGGGAATGGCGCTGGTCTCCGCGGTCACGGCGTCCGCCGCCGGTCACGGACATGTCGATGTCGCGGCGGGCGAAGGGCAGGGCGGAGGCGCTGAACGCGGCGGGACTGCTGAAGCGCAGGCCCTCTCCGGCGCTGTCCACTACGTCGAACCAGCGGATATCCACGTGCGTCCCGCTTTCCTGCGGACGCACATAGCCCATCCAGTACTGGTCTGCGACTTTCTGCTCATATATGCCGAGAGGCGCGCAGGATTTCCTGTCGGAATAGCTTTCGACAGGGCCCCGGCCATAAAAACGTATCCCGTCCAGAGTGCCGTCGAGGGCCACTTCCACACCATAACGGAAGAGGTCCGGGGTCTTCGCCTTCACTCCGGTCATGGTCTCCCTGACCCTGACCGAGCCGTTATCCCCTATCTCATATTCCATCGTGACGGTGGCGAAACCGAGGTCATAGACGGCCCTGGCCGTCATTTCGCCGCGTTCGAAAGAGACAAGGCGGAAGCCCGGGTACAGCCAGCATTTCTGCTTCTTCTCGAGCTTCGCGCCGAGGTCGTTCTCAGTCACGGCGCGTCCGAAACAAGGCATCAGGGGCTCCCTGAGCAGTTCCTTGCCGCCAAGACGGTATGAGCAAAGGGCTCCGGTGGCCTTGTCGAAGTCAACGCTCCATGTCCTTCCGTCAAGGGCGGGAGCCACGGGTACTGACGGGGCCTCGCGCAGCACGAGCTGGTCGAATGCCACTTCCTCCCCGGCCTCCATCAGCTCATCGGCATCCTTCAGGACATAGCTGAGGTTCAAAAGCAGTTCTCCCTCAAGGGAGCTGGCGTCGAATCCGAGATCGACTCTCTGCCCAGCCTGCGGACCGGCCTTGAGGGCGTCGCAGACGCCGCTCCTGACGGCTCTGCCGTCCCGGACGAGGGTCCAGACGAGGCGGTAGCGGTCCAGGGATATGAAGAAATTCTCGTTGTACACTTCCACGAGCCCCTTCATCGCATTGACGGGACGCGTCCAGATGTTCTGGTACTGGTGACGGACCTCCCAGGCATGGGGATGCCAGCTGCGGTCGGCAGCTATTATACCGTTGCAGTTGAAGGAGTTGTCCGATGCGTCATAGTCGTTGAAATCTCCGCCGTAGGCATAGATCCAGCCCGTGGTGCTTTTCGCTGAAGGCCACTTGATGGCCTGGTCTACGAAGTCCCAGATGAAACCGCCTTGGTAGCCAGGATACTTGCGGACAAGGTCCCAGTACTCCTTCAGGCCACCTTCGGAGTTACCCATCGCATGGGCATACTCGCACTGGATGAACGGACGGTCGCCCATGATCGCGAACTCCTCGCTGTTCTCGTAGTTAAGGTACATCGGGCAGTAGATGTCCGAGACGTACCCGAGCCCGGTGCGGTCGACGTTGTAGTGCTTGTCCTGCACGCTGGCCCTTTCGTACTGAACGGGGCGGGACGGGTCCTCGGCCTTCAGCCAATGGTAGCACGCTTCGAAGTTGGGGCCGTCGCCGGCTTCGTTGCCAAGGCTCCAGACTATGATCGAAGGATGGTTGAAGTCCCTCTGGACCATCCTCTGCAGCCTCTGCATATGCATAAGGGCGTACTCGGGGACCTTCGCGAGGGTCTCGGGGCCGTAGCCCATCCCGTGTGATTCGATGTTGGCCTCATCGACGACGTAGAGTCCGTAGCGGTCACAGAGCGACAGCCAGCGGGGGTCGTTGGGATAGTGGCTCGTGCGCACCGCGTTGATGTTGAGCTGCTTCATGATGCGGATGTCCCGGATCATCTCCTCGACGCTGACCACATAGCCCCCGGCAGCGCTCATCTCGTGCCTGTCGGCACCCTTGATGAGGATGGGCTTTCCGTTGACCAGCAACTGCTTGCCGCGTATCTGCACGGTGCGGAAACCGAAGTCCAGCTCAGCTTTTTCCAGCACGTTGCCCTTGCGGTCGAGAGCCTCGACGGCCAGGCGGTAGAGATTGGGCGTCTCAGCAGTCCATAGCTTCGGGGATGCATATTTTCCCTTAGCGGGAACTTCCTTGCCGTCAATGTAATAGCGGGCGGATTTCACCCCTTTCGTGAAAGAAGCCCGCACTTCGTAGCTGCCGTCGGCCTCCGCGTTGATGCGGATATCCTCCACGCGCGCCTTCGGACGGGCATAGAGGAAAGTCTGCCTGGCGATGCCGGTGAAGCGCCAGAAGTCCTGGTCCTCGAGATAACTTCCGTCGCACCAGCGGCGCACCGTCAGCCCGATTTCGGCTTCCGCGCCGGGCTTGACGAAACGGGTGATATCGAAGGTCGCGGCCAGCTTGCTGTCCTCGCTGTACCCGACTTCCTTTCCGTTGACCTTCACGCTGACGCAGGACGTCACCGAACCTATGGAAAGGAAGATATCCTGCCCTTTCCACTCCGCCGGAACCGCGACCTTGCGGGTGTAGACGCCGCTGTAGTTATGCTCCTCGGGCGCCTTGCCGGGAGTGTTCTTGTAGTGGCCCCTCCAGGCATAACCTATGTTCACATAGATCGGATCCCCGCAACCGTTGAGCTCCCACATCCCCGGGACAGGCATCTTCCGGGCTGGGCCTCCGTTGAAGCTGAAATCCCATTCTCCGTGGAGCGATACCGTCGGGGCGCCCGTTTCGAAAGTGGCGCGCATGGGATAGCGGTTGATCTCGTTGACGGCAGGATCCTGCCAGGGGACCACGCCTGCGGCGAGAAGGGAAATGAGCAAGGCTGCGAGTTTCATAGTCTATTCGTTTTTCAGTGTTATATGAAGTTCTTCGAGCTGGCTGTCGTCTATCATGGACGGCGAATCTATCATGACGTCGCGTCCCTGGTTGTTCTTCGGGAACGCGATGTAGTCGCGTATGGTTTCCTGCCCGCCGAAGAGGGCGCATACACGGTCGAAGCCGAAGGCGAGGCCGCCGTGGGGAGGCGCGCCGAACTTGAAGGCGTTGATGATGAATCCGAACTTGTATTCGGCCTCCTCCTTGCCTATGCCGAGGATTTCGAACATGCGGCTCTGCATGTCTGCATTGTGGATACGGATGGATCCGCCGCCGAGCTCGGTACCGTTCAGCACGAAGTCATAGGCGTTGGCGCAGACCCTTTCAAGGTCCTCCTTCTTGTCGGAGTAGTACCAGTCGAGATGCTCCGGTTTCGGGGCGGTGAAGGGATGGTGCATCGCATAGAAGCGGCCGTCCTCCTCGCTCCACTCGAAGAGAGGGAAATCCACGATCCACAGCGGGGCGAAGACTTTCGGGTCACGGAATCCGAGCCGTCCGCCCATCTCGATGCGGAGCACGCCGAGCTGGGTCTGGGTCTTGCGCTTCTCGCCGCAGAGCACGAGCACGAGGTCCCCGGCGGAGGCTCCGGCCGCAGCGGCGATATCCTTAAGCTGTTCGGGAGAGTAGAACTTGTCCACGGAGGACTTGACGGTCCCGTCAGGATTGAGCTTTATGTACACGAGGCCCTTCGCGCCGACCTGCGGACGCTTCACCCATTCGGTCAGCTCGTCGAGTTGCTTACGGGTGTACTCTGCGCAGCCGGGGACGGGGATCGCGCCGACATAGGGAGCGGAGTCGAACACGCCGAAGCCGCAGCCCTTGACCTTGTCGGAGATCTCCCTTATCTCCATTCCGAAACGGATGTCAGGCTTGTCGGAGCCGTAACGGTCCATGGCGTCATACCAGCTCATCCTGGGAAGCGGGTCGGGGATTTCCACCCCAAGAGCCTCCTTGAACATGGTGCGCATCATGCCTTCGAAGAGGTTCAGGACGTCTTCCTGCTCCACGAAGGACATTTCGCAGTCTATCTGCGTGAATTCCGGCTGGCGGTCGGCGCGCAGGTCTTCGTCGCGGAAGCAGCGTACGATCTGGAAGTAGCGGTCATATCCGGCGACCATCAGGAGCTGCTTGAAGGTCTGGGGGCTCTGCGGCAGGGCGTAGAACTGGCCCGGATTCATGCGGCTGGGCACGACGAAGTCGCGGGCGCCTTCCGGCGTGGACTTGATAAGGTAAGGGGTCTCTATCTCCATGAAGCCCTTCGAGTCCAGATAGGTGCGCACGAGGTGCGCGAGGCGGTGCCTCAGGGCCAGGGCCCTCTGCAGGGGCGGCCTGCGGAGGTCGAGATAGCGGTACTTGGCGCGTATGTCCTCGCCGCCGTCGGATTCTTCCTCGATGGTGAAGGGAGGAGTGTCCGCCTTGTTCAGGATGTTGATCGATGAAACCTTGATTTCTATGTCCCCGGTAGGGATCTTCGCGTTCTTGCTCGAGCGCTCGACGACGGTTCCCCCGACCTGGATGACGAATTCACGTCCGAGGGAGGCTGCCGTCTCCGCGAGTCCTTCGGGAGCGTCCGCCTCAACCACGAGCTGCGTGATTCCATATCTGTCCCTCAAATCCAGGAAGGTCATTCCGCCGAGTTTGCGGACCTTCTGTACCCATCCGGCAAGCGTGACGGGCTGCCCTGCATTGCTTATGCGGAGTTCTCCGCAAGTGTGTGTCCTGTACATTATTCAAACAATCTTGTAAGTTCAATGAAATCGTCGACGCCGAGCCTCTCGGCGCGAAGGTCGAATACCGGATCCGCCAGGGTTTCCGGCGACGCGCCCCTTTCGGCGGCGAGCTGGCGAAGGGCGTTGCGAAGGGTCTTGCGGCGCTGGTTGAAGGCGGCCTTGACCACCTGGCGGAAAAGTTTTTCGTCGACACCGAGGTCCCTGCGCGGGCCGCGGCGAAGGCGTATCACCGCCGACTGCACCTTCGGAGGCGGGGCGAAAGCCCCGGAGCCAACGGTGAAAAGATACTCTATGTCATACCAGGCCTGGAGGAACACGCTGAGGACCCCGTAGGTCTTGCTCCCGGGGGGCTCCGCTATCCTTTCGGCCACTTCCTTCTGCACCATACAAACAACCTCGGGGACTATGTCCTTATCCTCCAGAATCTTGAAGAAGATCTGCGAGGAGATGTTGTAGGGGAAGTTCCCTATCACCCTGTAGGGGCCGCTGAATATCTTGTGCACGTCCATGCGGAGGTAATCCGCCTCGTACAGCTTCCCGGGCATCCCGGGGAAATGGGTCATCAGATAGCGCACGGACTCGCCGTCGAGTTCTATCATCCTGAGGTCGATGTCTTCCCTTTTCAAGAGATACTGCGTCAGCACCCCCGTGCCGGGCCCTATCTCAAGCACGTCCCGGGGCAGCCGGTCCGAAACCGTGAGCGCGTCAGCGATGCTGCGCGCTATGCCCTGGTCCGTCAGGAAATGCTGTCCGAGAGACTTTTTGGCCCTTACTTCCATCTCTAGAGAACCTTTTTGGCCAGTGAGCCGGCAAGTTCAAGGAAAGCGAGGCCGTCGGGCCTGTTGCCGAGGGCAGCGGGCTCCCCGGCGTCGCCGCTCTCCCTGAGGCTCTGCACAAGGGGGATGCGTCCGAGCAGGTCTATCCCCAGTTCTTCGGCTATGCGGGCTCCGCCGTCCTTGCCGAAGATATAATACTTCTCGTCAGGATGCTCCCCGGGAGTGAACCACGCCATGTTCTCGACAAGCCCGAACACGGGTTTGGAGATATTGTCGTTGCGGAACATGGCCACCCCCTTGCGGACATCGGCGAGAGCCACCTCCTGCGGGGTGGTGACTATCACGGCCCCTTCCATGGGGATATCCTGGACGAGGCTGATATGGATGTCGCCGGTTCCGGGAGGCATGTCTATCAGAAGGACGTCCAGATCGCCCCAACGGACCTGCAGGATGAGTTGCTTAAGGGCATTGCAGGCCATGGGCCCGCGCCATATCAGGGCCTGGTCCCGGCCGGCGAAATAACCGACGGAAATCCACTTGACCCCATATTTTTCCAGAGGAAGGATCCAGTCCTTGCCGTCCACCTGTTCGGCGGAAGGCGTCTGGCCTTCTGTCGCCGTCATGGTGGGCACGGACGGGCCATAGACATCGGCATCCGCCAGCCCTACCTTATATCCCATGCGCGCGAGCGCGCACGCAAGGTTCACGGCCACGGTGGACTTGCCGACCCCGCCCTTGCCCGAGGCCACACCGATGATGTGGCGCACGCCGGAAAGGCCGCTCAGGTCAAGGTCCAGACCCTTTTTCGGGGCCTTGGGCTCCTCTACCACGGTTTTTATCTCCACCTCGACGCCGGGGATGTGCCTTATCAACGTGGCACGCGTGCTGCCCACGAGATACTCCGTCAGCGGATCGCGCCGCCGCGGGAACTCGAGCGTAACCGTGATTTTATTGTTTTCCTGACTGATTTCCCTTACCATCCCGAGGTCCGTGATCGGCGCGGATCCGCGTCCGGGATGCAGCACCTCGCTCAAATACTCCCTTATCTTCTTCTCGTCCATACCCTACTTGGTCACAAACTCCATCTCTTTAAGCAGATGGGATGCTCCTCCATATTTGTCAATTATCGCCAGCACATAACGGATGTCGACGCAGATGCATCTCTGAAGCTCGGGCTCGAACATCACATCCGAACTCATCGCCTCCCAGTTGCCGTCGAAGGCAAGTCCTATCATGTTGCCCTGGGCATCCAGGACAGGGCTTCCGGAATTTCCTCCCGTTATGTCGCAGTTGAGGAGGAAACAGGTCGGCAGTTCGCCTGCGGAGTTGGCATAAGCGTCATAATTCTTCGTCTCGGCCATCACCCTGAGCCTGTCGGGAACGCGGAACTCATAGCTGTCCGGATCTTCCTTCTCAAGGACTCCGACGATGGTCGAATAGTACTTGTATATCACTGCATCCCGGGGCGAATAGCCCTTGATGTTGCCGAAAGTCAGGCGCATCGTCGAGTTGGCATCGGGATACGAAGGCTGCTTCTTCCTCCACTCCAGCAGGCCGGCGATATATGCCTTCTCCGCCCCGGACATGTCCTTCTGGAACGCCGAGACGTTGTTCATCAGGTTACGGAACTTCGCCACGGCCGCGGTGTACAGGATAGTCGCCGGGTCCTTCGAAAGGTCGGCGCCCGCTGCGACGGCCGCCTCGTATTTCTCAAGGGAAGTAAAAGCGGATTCGCTGTACAGCATGTCCAGATAATCCTCGATGCTATCCTGCGTAAAATGCCATCCCGGGACTTCCACGGCATCCGAGGGCTTGACGTTGCGGACGTAGCAGGACATCATTTCGGAGGCTATGCGGCGGTCCACGCTGACGTCATAGTCATTGAACACTTCCTTGTTCGCGGGGGCGGATGCGGAAAGGCTCACAAGCTCTATTCCGAGGATGGTCTCCATCAGAAGGGTCATGGACTTGCGGTCGGAATTGAGGATGGAGGTCGATGTGTTTATCTTCTCGAGCGCCCCGTCGTATTTTTCCTTGGTCTTCTTGTTGCTGCGCTCCCATTCGACGAATTCCGCTTCTTTCTTCTTCTCGCGCCCGATGATGTCAAGTTTCGCGAAAGATTCCTTCATGCCCTTCCATTTTTTCCAGCCGTTGGAAAGGCCTGCATATTTGCTGGCATACTGGAGATTGGTGACGGGATCGGCGCGCATGGCCTCGCCCATCACCCCGAGCTTCAGGGTCCTGGCTTCTATGCGGATGTCGTTGTTGTCCATCATGGACTCGAGCTGCATCACGGTCTGGTAGCGCTGGGTGCGGCCGGGATATCCTATGACCATGCCGTAGCTGCCTTCCTTATATCCCTTCATGGATATCTTCAGGAACTGCTTCGGGGTATAGGGCAGGTTGGCCGGGGAGTAGTCGGCAGGCTGGTTGTCGGCGCCCGCATAGACGCGGAACATCGAGAAATCGCAGGTGTGACGGGGCCACATCCAGTTGTCCGTCTCGCCGCCGAACTTTCCTATCGATGCGGGAGGGGCTCCAACAAAACGCACGTCCTTGTAGGTTTTCGTGACGATGAGGTACAGCATGTTCCCGCTGTAGAACTCCACGACGGAAGCGTCGCAGCCCGGATTGTCCTGGCGGGCCTGGGCTTCGAGGCTCTTCTTGTACTCGGTCATCGCCGCCTCGGCAGCGCGGGTAGGATTGGCCCTGCGGGCCTTCTTGTAGGCTTTGGCCCCGGCTTTCGTGATGACGTCGGTGACGTCGGTCATGGATTCGAGGAAGGTCACGGTCAGTCCCGGAACAGGGATTTCGTCGCTGCGGCTCATCGCCCAGAAACCGTCTTCGAGGTAGTTGTGCTCGGGGGTGGAAAGTTTCTGGATGCTGCCGTATCCGCAGTGGTGATTCGTAAGGAGCAGGCCTTCGGAAGAGACTATCTCGCCCGTACAGCCGTTTCCGAAGCGCACCACCGCATCCGTCAGCGAAGGGGAGTTCGGATTGTAGATCTGGCTCGCGGACACCCTGCATCCCAGCGAACCCATCTGACGGGAGTTCATCTTCTGGAGCAGGGGAAGCATCCACATGCCTTCGTCCGCCGAGGCGGAAAGGCAGATGGGCAGCGAAATCGCAAATGCCAGGAGAAACTTCTTCATAGCTATCCTTTACTGTTCAAAATCAAATAATCCGGGTTCCAGTTCCTTCACGTGGAAACTCCGGCGGTGGTGCGGAGTGTAACCGCAGCGCCTTATCGCCGCGATATGTTCCGCTGTCGGGTATCCCATATTCCTGTCCCAGCCATACTCGGGATACTCTTTCGCAAGAGCCCTCATGTACTCGTCCCGCCATGTCTTGGCAAGGACCGAAGCCGCCGCGATGCTCGCGTACGTCGCATCCCCCTTGACGACGGTCTCATAACGGTATCCCGGCATGGGACGGAACTTGTTCCCGTCAATGAGGAGCATTTCCGGCTTCACGGACAGACGGAGCACGGCCCTCTGCATCCCTGCGATGGACGCTCCGAGTATGTTCAGCCTGTCTATCTCTTCCGCGCTCACGGATTCGACGGCCCAGCTGACGGCCTCCTTCTCGATGACCTCCCGGAGAAGGTCCCTGTTCTTCTCGCTCATCTGCTTGGAGTCGTTCAGCAGGGGGTGCCTGAAGTCCGCGGGGAGTATCACCGCCGCAGCGTACACCGGCCCTGCCAGAGGACCCCTCCCGGCTTCGTCGCACCCGGCCTCGAGCATGCCTTCGTGCCTGAACGGGAGCAGATGAGGTCCGCGAGCCACTACAGCTCGCGGATCTTGATGTTCTTGTAACAGACCTCGTCCTTGTGGTTCTGCAGCATGATATAGCCGTCGCGGAAATTGCCGAATCCATCGAATTCCGCGAACTTGCTGCATTTGACCAGCGCGTTGAAGGCCTGGTTGTTACGGTAATAGTCGACCACCTTCTCCCCGTTGAGCCAGTGCTCGACGTGGTTGCCGCGGACGACAATCCGGACCGAATTCCACTCTCCGACGCTGAAATGCGTCTTCGCGGGGTCGGCCGGAATCAGGTCGTAGAGGGAGCCGAAGGTACGGTTGCCACCCACTCCGTGATGCGCGTCAGGATGGAGGTCGTTGTCAAGGATCTGGAACTCGCAGCCGATATTCGCCATCTTCCCCGTCTGGACGAAGTACTTGACCCCGCTGTTGGCACCCGGGGTGATCTTCACCTCGAGGGTGAGGATGAAATCCGTGTACCTGCGGTCCGTGCGTATGTCCACCACGGTCTTGTTGTCCCCTTCGAACTTGCGGGTGCAGAGCGTACCGTCGGAGACGAACCATCCGTCTTCGATTTTGTTCTTATCCCTGCATGCCACCCATCCGTCGAGGGTCTTTCCGTCCCAGAGAAGCTTCCAGCCGGCCTTTTCTTCCTGCTTCGACAGGGCATTGTCGTTCCCGGCGAAAGCCGCCGCCCCGAAAGCGAGGCACAGGAGAAAGATGATAGTCTTTTTCATCACCGGACCGGACTAAAGCTTGTAATAATCTTCCCAACCCTTTCTCGGAGGAGCGCCTGCGAGCAGGGCCGTGCCGAACGGATCGCCTATGATTTCCTTCGAAGTTCGGTCGAACTTGATGCCGTGTCCGAGATGCTGGGCGATCACGCCGAGGTTGAACACCTGGCTGAGGACGCCGGCCTTCTCGAACGGCGAGCGGGTCTTTTCCTTGCCCTGACACGCCAGGAGGAAGTTCGCGTAGTGGTTCGAAGGGGTCTTCGGGACCTTGGGAAGCTTGCCTTCGGCGGCGAGCTGCTTCTCGAGTTCCTCGGGAATGATGTTGAGGGTCGAGGCGTGCGAACCGCCCTGGAAGATATAGTCGCGCGAATAGATCTCCTTGCCCGGATTGAGCTTCGAAGGCTTGAGCTTGCCGCCGTTGACGGTAGGGATGTCGTCGGCGACGCCTTTGAACTTGTATCCTACGGGGACCTCGGGGATGTTGTCCACGCCGTCGTACCATGTGATGTCGCAGGCGGGCATCATGCCGCGGCGCGGGAAACGGAACTTCAGCGTCGAGGACATCGGGAAGAAGTAGTCGTTGTGGCCCGTGAGTTTCAGCACCTCGACTTCGTAAGGAAGCCCGAGGTCGAGGAACTCGTGGCAGGTGTCGATGATGTGCGCGCCCCAGTCGCCGAGGGCACCCATGCCGAAGTCATACCAGCAGCGCCAGTTTCCGCGATGGAACTTGTCGGAATAGTCGTGCCAGAGGGACTGCATGAGCCAGATGTCCCAATCCATGGTCTCGGGGGTGGGATCCGCATCGGGGAACTTCTTGATGGCAGGGTCGAACTTGTGCCAGCGGCGGTCGCTGTTCATGTGGGCCGTGACGGCATAGACGTCCTTGATGATGCCGGCTTCCTGCCAAGCCTTGAACTGGAAGTAATTGGCCTCGGAGTGTCCCTGGTTGCCCATCTGGGTGACCACGTTCGGGTGCTGGAGGGCAGCCTGGATCAGGAGTTCGTTCTGGAGGAAAGTCTGGCCGAGGGGTTTCTCGGAATAGACGTGGATGCCTTCCTTGATGGCGCGCATGCAGATCGGGAAATGCGCGAAGTCGGGAGTGGCGCAGAGAACGGCGTCGATCTGGCCGGACATCTCGTCGAACATCTTGCGGAAGTCCTTGTAACGGCGGGCCTTCGGGAACATGTTCATGACCTCCTGCGTATGAGGTGCGCCCATGTCCACGTCGCACAGGGCGACGACGTTCATCAGACCGGTGTCGTTGAACTTCTTCGTGTCGTTCTTGCCCTGGAAACCGATTCCGACGATGGCCACGTTGACCTTGGACGCGGAGCCCATTATCCTGGAATAACTTTCAGCCTTGGAAGCGAACGCGTCGGGACCCTCCATGCTGCTCATTGCAAGGCCGGCCGCCGTGGCGCCTGCCGCCTTTATGAAACCTCTTCTGGAAACCATATTAAGGGATTTTAATTATTATCCCTCAAAAATAGGCATTTTTTCTCACTTTTCCGCGTGACGCTCGAAAAAGTCTATGATTCCCTTCTGGGCGCTGATTATCCCGTTCTTGTCCTCGACCAGGCCTTCCAGTTCACGGATTTTGGCCCTGAGTCCGTCAAGACGTGCCTCATAATCTTCCCTCAGGGTGCGAAGTTTCTCTTCCGCGTCCGCCGCCTCCATGAAGGCGGGGGAAGATGTCCATTCCGGGCCATAAAGAAGTTCTTCGATGCTTACTCCCGTTTCCTCGCAAAAGACAGGCAGCTTTGCATTGAGTATGGCCGTCTTCCCCTTTTCCAGCTTCCGGTAGGCCGTCCTGGACATCCCCAGGCGCAAAGCCATCTCCTGCTGGGAAAGGCCGGCCATCCTCCTGATCCTTGCGATATTCTCCCTGACTGATCCGTCGCTGAGCATATAGTTTCGTTTAGATGGCCAAAATTACGGCTTCCTCTCCGTCCGCGGAGGCAACCAGGCCTTTGCATTGGCAACCATAAGTTGTCAGAAGCATACAAAAAAGAGTAAAAAAATGCAGACTACGCCCGCCTGCGCCTCCCGGTGTTGCAAATCCGGAGCGGCGATGACACCTTTGCATACCAGAAATGAAAACGAAATGTGCACTTCAATGACAACTTATTCGCACTTTTGCGAACTGATGCTCAGGGGACGCATCCTGGAAAACCCGTACCTCTCTTTCGAAACGGTCTGCCGTTTCCTGCACGCAAGTCCGGCCGACCTCGACGAGATCCTCGTCGAAGAACTGGGCGAAAACGGCCGGCAGATAATGTCTTCCGCAAGGAAAAAGGCGGACGCGCCTCCCAATCATTGCTGATAAGCAATTTTTTTATTAGCTTTGCAAGCTATTGCAAATTATTAACGCTATCATAAAAATGAAAGATTACTCCACCAAAGACATCCGCAACGTGGTTCTGCTCGGAGCCACCAAGTCCGGCAAGACCACGTTGGCAGAAGCGATGCTCTTCGAGGGCAAGGTCATCGACCGCAGAGGCACCATCGAAGACAAGAACACCCTTTCCGACAACGACGAACTCGAGAAGCTGAACCAGCGTTCGATCTACGCTTCCCCCCTGTACGCCGAATTCCAGGGTGCGAAAATCAATTTCATCGACGCCCCCGGTTCCGACGATTTCATCGGCGGAGCCTATGCAGGGTTCAAGGTCTGCGAAAGCGGCATCCTTGTGATCAACGCCCAGCAGGGAGTCGAGGTCGGCACTGAGAGCGCCCTGCGCCGTGTCGCCGAAAAAGGCCTTCCTCTCGTGATCGCCGTCAACCAGCTCGATGCCGAGAAGGCGGACTGGGACAACGTGCAGGCTTCGATGAAGGAAGCCCTCGGAGGAAAGATGATCAATGTCCAGTTCCCGACCAGCGCCGGCCTGGCTTTCGACGGATTCATCGACGTCCTGAAGATGAAGTACTACCACTTCAAGGACGCGAACGGGACCCGTGAGGACCTCGAAATCCCCGCTCAGTTCGCGGACCAGGCCGAGGAAGCCCGCCAGGCCCTCATCGAGAAGGCCGCCGAGTTCGACGACGCCCTCATGGAGAAGTTCTTCGAGGAAGGCACGCTCAGCGAGGACGAAATCAACAGCGGCCTCGAGAAAGGTATCCTCAGCGGCGAGGTTTATCCTGTCTTCTGCACCAGCGGCAAGAAGGACATCGGCGTGAAGAGGCTCCTCGAATTCGTCAAGGATGCAGCCCCCGCACCTGACTGCAAGGCAGACGGCCCGGCATCCCTGTTCATCTACAAGAACAACGTCGAGCAGCACCTCGGAGAGGTTTCTTACTTCAAGGTGATGAGCGGAACGATCACCTCCGGTCTCGACCTCGAGGACACCGCCACCGGAAACAAGGAGCGCTTTTCCGCCATCTACGCCGTCGCCGGCCAGAAGAAAGAGGCCGTAAACGCGCTGCACGCCGGTGATTTCGGATGCGTCGTGAAGCTCAAGAACGGCAAGTCCGGCACCACCCTCGCCGTTCCCGGTTCGAACCTCAACTACGGCAAGATCGAATATCCCGCCCCGAAGTACCGCTGCGCCATCAAGGCCAAGGTCCAGCAGGACGAGCAGAAGCTCGGCGACGCCCTCAAGAAGATCGCGTCCGAGGATCCCACCGTCATCGTGGAGTACTCCAAGGAACTCCGCCAGACCATCCTCAGCGGCAACGGAGAGCAGCACATCAACATCGTCAAGTGGATCCTGAACAACGAGTACAAGCTCGATGTCGAGATCTTCGCCCCGAAGGTGCCTTACCGTGAGACCATCACGAAGGTCGCTTCCGCCCAGTACCGCCACAAGAAGCAGTCCGGCGGCGCCGCCCAGTTCGGCGAGGTCCACCTGCTCGTCTGCCCTGCCGAGGGTGAGCTGAACACCAAGTTCATGATCAACGGAAAGGAGACCGTCCTCCCCATCAAGAGCCCGGATATCACCGAGCTCGAATGGGGCGGAAAGCTCGAGTTCTACAACTGCGTCGTCGGCGGCGCTAGCGACCTCGGCTTCATGCCCGCCATCCTCAAGGGT
>JAEEIQ010000110.1 GCA_016281435.1 Bacteroidales bacterium | reverse complement strand
TGAGAATGTAGAACGGCTCCTCCAGATCCGGATCACCATCGGAAAAGTCCGTCCGAAGCATATGCCCCGGCAAATACTTCTCCGCCGCCCGATACAGGCAATCCGCCAGGCGGTCGGACTCAGTATGTCCAGGGAAAGTATTGGCGCTCCACCCAGTCGCAGTGTGCCACTTCCCATCGGAACCGGCAGCGTTGACGTGGATGCTGATGAGGATGGTATCGGTGGTCGGATGACCGAATCGGCAGGTCTTCTGGTTGGCGCGACGCACTCGCTCCTTCAGGGGAATGTCCTCGAATTCGGGGACCAGCAGCTCCGCATCATAGCCCCTGTACTGCAGGTGCGCTACGATGGCGTGAGCGATTTCACGGTTGTACTGAAATTCGCGGAAATGACCGTCGGGCGAGCATTTGCCCGCAGTATCACGGCCGTGGCCGTTGTCGATGTAGATTTTGGTTGAGGTATTCATGGTTGTGATGTGTTGAGGGTTAAAGGTATTCGAGTTCAAAGTCGGCGATGAGGCCGAGGAGGTTGGGTTGGAGGTCGGCGGGGATTGGGACGCGGTGGAGGATGGTGGCGAGGGTTTGGGATGCCCGGTCAGAGCCGGGCATGACGGAAGGACTATCCTGGAGTTGATGCTCCCGGATGAGCCAGTCGGCGATGTCGATGTGGTTGGCTATATCTTCCGGCGAGGCGTTCTGCTGGAGGATGGTGCTGACGGTGATGTCGAGATTCCGGGTCAAGCCCGGAATGACGGGATCGGGAACGACGATATTTGAAAGCTTCTGGGACCAGATTTCGAAGCCATCGACGTCGGGGAAGGCGACGATCTTCCTCCCCTGCAGGACCAGGAGTTTGTCGCCGAGCTGGGACTTTCCGCCAGTGGCCAGCCAGAGGAACTTGGGAAGGATACCGGCACAGATGACGGCCGTCTTCTCGGATTCGACCAGGGCAACTGTCTTGTCGGGATGGGCGGAAAGCAAGTGTTCGCCGAAGAGGCACTGCGTAAGCGTCCAGGATGCGGGCAACTTGCCGGCATACTTGAGTCGGGAATGCACCCAGTCGATGCGATGCGGCGTCGTGGGATCTTTGATGCGATGGCCGGTCTCCGGGTTGTACTTCATGATCTTGCCGGTGCGGCAACGGCCCTGGAGGTCGAGTTGGAAGAAGATGACATCGCCATCGGATGTGACGCCGAGACGGTAGTCGACGACCAGCATTTCGACGATCAAGGGGTCGAAGAGTGTACCGAGGAAGGTGGTGAAGGCGGAGTCGCGGGATGGGCGGACGGAGCGGGTGACGTATTCGAGGGGGATGGTGCAGAGGGGCTGAGATGCCCGGTCGGGGCCGGGCATGACGGCGGGAGATGCCGGGTTAAGCCCGGCATGACGGGTAATGGTCGGATGCTCGGCGAAGTAGTCGCGGGGGGTCTTGTGGTAGCCGCAGGCGGATTCGCGGTCGCAGCGGCCGACGGAGGGATGCAGGGACCGCCCGTAGGCATCGACGTAGCGCGTGAAGCGGTGCTTTGCGCCGCAAGACGGGCAGGTGTAGCGCGTGGAGGGGCCGTTGTATTTTTGGAGATGATAAACAGGCGTGTTCATGATGAAAATAGTGAAAGGAATGAACGGCGTGAACAGAATGAACGGCTATCCGGGAAAGAGTGACGGGTCGGGCTCGTTCACTGCGTTCACCGTGTTCACGGCGTTTTCGTTGTTTTCTGCGTTTTTGGCTTTCCATTTGGCGGCGACTTTGCTGACCAGGCCGATGGAAACGCCCATGAATTCGGCGATCTCGCGATAGGGCTTCTGCTGCTCAAGCATCTCGATGATGTTGCGGTCGCGGACTTCGGAAGCCTTCTCGGTCTGCTCGCTCAGGTGCTCGCGCTCCGTGGCGAAGGCGAGGTGCTTGAAGTGGACGAAGCCGGCTTCCTTGACGATCTCGTAGACCATCACATTGCCAGCATCGTAGCGGAAGGCTCCGGCACGCACCTTCACTTGTTTGACATAGCGCAGGCTTTCGTCCTTGGCGCTTTTGCCGATGGCAAAGACGGAATCGAAAAAGTTGAACAGTTTCTTGGAGCCCGCTAGGTCGTTCTGCGTGATGGGACTGGAGAGGCTGCGCTTGGGCGTGTGGGCGATGATGAGCAGGCTCCAGCCGTACTTGCGCTTGAGCAGAAGCAGGTTCTGCATGAAGGTGCCGGCATCGGTGCCTTTGTCGGCCGAGTTGCAGAGGTATCCGATGTTGTCGACGATAACAGTCTTGCAGTTGAGGCGCAGGGCTGCCTGCTCAATATGGCCCAGGATGAGGGCTTCGTAGTCTTTGACAGCTACGGAGAGCGGGTCGATCTCGGCCCGGTAGAGCTGCGGCGGGAAGGGATGCATGTAGCCCGTGGCCTGGTCGGTGTAGCGCATCTGGAACTGTTTGTCAGAGAGCTCGCAGTCGATGTAGAGGACGGGGCGCGTGAGGGCGATCTCGTCGGCCATCTGGACGGCGTAGATGGACTTTCCCAGGTTGGAGTCGGCGAAGAGGCAGCAGACCTCTCCTTCGAACCAGAGCTCGTGGTAGAGGTCTTCCGGGTCGGGCCGGCGTGCCGCATCGGCAATGGCCTGGTTGGCCGTCTTGATGCGGAACATGCCGACTTTCTCGGCGTGCTCCGCATCTTCCAGGGCGGCGGCGATGAGGGTGGCGGGGTCTTTCATCGGCTCAGGCGTTCGCGTGTTTCTGGCCATAGAGCTTGAGGGCGTACTCGGCGTCCATCATAATCTTGCGGCCTTCCTGCTTGATGGCGGGCTGGAGCCAGGTCTTCTTCCACTGGCTTGCGGTCTTGTGGCTGATGTTGAAGAAGCGCTCGATACCGTTGACACCGTAGATGATGCGGCCGGTGAAGGTGGGGCCGTCCTGGGGCTGGTCGAGGTCGGGGGCGGACTGCGGGGCGGACTGGGTTTGCGGGAGGTTGTCTTTCAGGACTTCGATGAATTCCTCGACAGTGAGGTGGAGGATGTAGGTTTTGGGATCGGTTTTCATAAGGCGTTTCCTTTGGTTCGTGTTTCTGAGTGCAAAGGAAACGGATTGAGTATCAATAAAATAGGGATAACCGTAATGCTAACGGTTATCCCTTACGTGATGTTACGTGATGCTACGTTATGGGGGTATCACAGGGAGAAGAGGTGCCGGATGGCCTGCATGGTCGGCGTGTCGCTGCGGGTTTTGCGGTTGGAGAATTCGGAGTAGGCTTTGGGGTAGTGATCGTAGGGACACCATTCGCGGAAGGGCTTCCAGCGGATCTCGCCGAAGAGTTCGGTGGAGAAGCTGCCGGCGAAGACGGCGAGTGCAGTTTTGCTGGTACTGAGGAAGTGGTAGTGGTTGTCGACGAGGCCGGCGGCCTGGGCTTTGTTCCAAATGGCCATCGCCTTGGGGGTGGCCAGTTCCGCAGGGAGGTCGGAGGCGGCAACGTGATCGGCCGGGGCTGGCTCCGGGATGACGGGTTTCAGGTTGTAGGTGGAGGCGGTGCTGCTGAAGGTTTGGACGAAGATGCCGGGGTATCCGCAGCGGGAGAACATTTGGGCGCGGTCGTAGCCGGGGTGGGTGCTGTGGATGAGCGTGTCGATGTTGAGGCCGCGCATCAGGCTGCTATAGTCGAGGGCGGCGAGGATGTGTTCGATGGCGGCGGTAACGGGGTCGGTGAAGGCGGGGCGGTAGTTTTTGGGGAGGCGTTTGAGGCGGGTTAGCGAGATTTCGAGGCGGGTGAGGATGTGGATGAGTTCGGCTTCGTCGCGGGGCATCTGGGCGGTGGCTGCGAAGGAGTCGATCTGGTCGATGAGTTCGTCGAAGGTGATCTGGTGGGAGCAGGGACTGCCGACGGTTTCCTGGTTGGCGATGGCGCGGTCTTCGGGGGTGAGCGGCTTGTCTTCGGCGGTGGCTTGGAGGGTTTGGAAGCGCTGGAGCCAGGGGCAAGCGCCCTGTCGGCCGGTGTCGCATTTGACGCACCGGTCGAGGTAGTCTTTGACGATTCCAAGTATGCCCTGCAGTGGCTCCACGTTGGTTATGGGTTGGTTATCAGTTGGTTGTGCTTGTGTCTGGGATAAATAAAGGCCCTCCCGGAGCCGAGATTCCGAGAGGGCGGTAGGCGGTGCTCCCTTGCGGGGCGGTCCTATTGGTCCTGTACGGGAATCCTCGGCGAGCTGTTGAGAGGCTGCGCTGAGGGGGTCAGTCTGGTGGTAGGACCGGCCTCCCTCTGGACGATTTTTGCCGTCGGGATTCTCATTTTTGCTGTCTATTATGGGTGGTTGGATCTGCTTACAAAAGTAGCTTTTTCTCCGTGGACGTGCAAGAGGATGTAGTGGGATGTTGATAACTTTTTATGCGAATCGCCCTCCAGCGGGAGCTGAAGGGCGATGGGTAAACAAATAGCTTATCAAGGCCGGACTTTTCTATGATAAACTCAAAAAACTCTAGGCGAAAAAAGAAAGATTATTAAATAATATACTGATTTACAGGTGCTTATCTGAAAACCTTTTAAGAATTCTTTTTTTATTCTTTTATTTTCTGCCATTCTTCAAAAAGTATACTCTATTCGTTCTGGCACCCTCCGTACGGAGGTCATCACCAACCATAGAATAAACCATCTTCCGTATCTCGGCAATATCGATATCCGGGATTCTTGAAGATATCTCTGACACTTTTGATCCAGGATGCTTTGCTAGATCTTCATGGATAAGAGCCTTTAAAGCGTAGGGCTCAATTGTCTTTAATGAAGTCTTAATATTGACTCGGGCATTCTTAATGAGTTGCGGATTAACTTGAAACTGGTTCCCTTTACCTTTCCCGGATTTGATAATCAATCCTTCTGCTAAAATCTTATCAACGTAACTACGAAGACGGTCATCTTCTGGTAATTGAAGAAGTTTAGTCAACTGAGTCGAGTATATTTTCCTCTCTCGAGCAATAATTCCGAATGCTATGAACGATTTTTGAGAAAGCAGGTAGTTCTGCATCACAAAATCTAGCAACGGGAGCAGTTCCACATCTATTATCTCAGCATATTGGGTCACACGGCACTCATTGTAGGAGGAATCTATTTCAGGCTGGCGTTTAGCTTCCATCGCATTAAGCTCATAGATGAGATCATAACCAGACCCCTCACCTTCCATCAACTCATACGCGTTCATGATTTCTATCATATTGGGATTACGGCGATGCTTTGTATGGAGGATGTTATCTTTTGAGATTCCAAGGGGAAGCCCTCCAGGATTGGAAATCTCCATTCGATCAGGAAAAACACGTATTACGATATCATTAGAAATTGTATTGCTCTTGTGAGCAAATGCGTTAACCAAGAGCTCGCGAAGAAGTTTGGGGTTGTAGTGTCTGATTTGCTTCCTAAATAGTCCATCGGGGAACTCATAGGAATAAGTCAGTTCAATCGCCTTTCTTTCAATGTCCAACAGTAACTCTTTGGGATTCATCGAAAGATCTCGCCACTCCTCTTTCCTGACCTTCTCCTCATTAGCATTATATACTATGTACTGAACTGTCATCGGATAGCAGATAGCCGATCTCTGACGAGGAGTCCCAACCCACAGAACGCCCAAATTCGTCAAACGATCTTGATCAATGAGATGAAAATGTTCGGTCGCCATCTCAATGTCATCCATCTGCTTAATATGGTCACTAACACGCGGAGAATGCCGCATGTCATCCGCAAATCTGCGGATATTTTCTACTACCTGAGCGTCATTCCAACCGAACTTTGTGGGGTTGATTTCCCATTGAAAAGCGCCTTTCTCTTCTGCCAAACGTTGAATATCTTCAGTTCGGACTGGCTCACATTTGTCTGCCACTCGAATATAGATCTTTCCATCAGAAGTGGACGCAATGGTCTTTAGGCTTGGAAATACACTAATGACGAAAAAATTGCTACCATTTTCATCACATAATATTTCAGACGATGCCACGGCAACACCAAAACACAAACTCCGAAGTTTCGAAATAGCGTCATTCTGTTCTTGCTGAGATATGGTCTGATTATCACCGACCTTAAGAGTTTTGTTATCAACCCCGATATAAATCTGACCACCCTGGGCGTTAGCAAGAGCTACGCACGTAACAGACAAGTCCCTGAAACCCTTGTCTCCTGTCCGTATCTTTTGAATACCTTTATATTCTGTATTCTGGTTTTCTAATGTAAACTTCATGGTATAACTAATCGTCTTCGCAAATTTACATTATTTCTTGGTTCAATAGGCATTCGGAAAGCTTTTCCATTATTATCCATCGAGTCCTTTTTCGAAGATGGCCATTTGTTCGGCTTTGACTTTTTCAGCGATGTCGATGTAGGGTTTCATGGCTTTGTAGTCGGAGTGGCCGGTCCATTTCATGACGACCTGGGGCGGAATGCCGCTCGAGAGGGCGAAGCAGATGAAGGTGCGGCGACCTGCGTGGGTGCCGACGAGTTCGTATTTGGGACGGGTCTCCTCCACCCGCTTTCCGGCACGCACGACGACACGCGTGATAGGGGCATTGAATCCGCACAGCTCGCAGAGGTCTTTGAGGTACTCGTTCATGCGCTGGTTGGTGATGACGGGGAGCGCCTGGCCGTTCGGGTATTTCTCCTTTTTATACTTGGCGAGGATGGCCTTGGAGTATTTGTTGAGGTTGATGGGCAGGCGGTCGTTGGTCTTCTGGGTGGTGATGTAGATGCAGTCGCCGATCACGTCGGTGCGCTTGAGGTTGGCCATGTCGGAGTAGCGGAGGCTGGTGAAAGCGCAGAAGCAGAAGAGGTCGCGGGTCTTCTCCAGGGCGGCTGCATCGTGGACTTCCTTCTCGTATTCCTCGCCCTCGTAGTTGTGGAGTTTGACTTTGGTGCCGTTGGCGGGGACCTGGAAGTTGCAGAGCGTCAGCAGTTCGTCTTTCGTGAGGAAGATGACGGGCTTGTCGATGATTTTGAATTTGGGCTGCACCTTGCCGATCTCGGAGTCTTTGGCGTAGCCGTTGCGGACGGCCCAGCCGAGAAACCATTTGAGGTTGAGGTAGTGCTTCTGGACGGTGTTCTCGCCCATCTCGCAGGTGGTGCGCAGGTAGCGGACGAATTTGTTGATGCCTTCGTTGTTGAAGTGGTCGAACTGGATGCCCCTGCCCTGGGCGGCGAGGTGATTGCGGAAGGCGTGCCAGCACTCCATGGTGCCGGGCGTCCACTGGCAGTCGATGCTCTCTTCACGGATGAAGCGGTCGAAGTAGGTCAGGACGTTTTTAGAGGCCTTGACGGGGATCACGCCGTTGATGGCGTTGTCCAGCTCTTTTTTCAGCTCTTCTTCGGTGGGGCGGTGAGAGAGTTCCTTCTCATAGTTTTCGAAGTGCTTGCGGATGTAGGAAAGGCGGTCGTTGATGGTTGTGCCTTTGAGGCCTTTGGCGTTTTCGGACTTGGCGACGACGCTTTGGGTTTCTCCGTTCCAGTCGTCCGCCTTGACGGTGATGCCGACGGTGGAGATGTAACGGGTCTTGTTGACGGTGATGGCTACCCGGATGCGCTGCTCTCCGGTTTTCTTGCTCACATCTGGCGCGAGGTAGTAGAATATGGTCATGGCTCTTCGATTTTTCAGACACAAATTTAGACACAAATAGGGAGAAATGCAAATCTACATCAGGAAATGAAGAAACACGTTAAAAGGGTGATTTTTAATGCGTTGGATACATTATGAAATTTTGGGAAACGTTCTGGTTAATCCCTCACTCACCGCATCAAAGCGTCTGCTTCGCAGGCGCTTTTCGCGTTTCGTGAGGGATTCGAACCGTTTCGTTCCTGCTCCTTCTACGTTACCCTCTCCCCAAACCCCTCTCCTCGGGAGAGGGGCTTAGTCGTGCTT
>JAEEIQ010000109.1 GCA_016281435.1 Bacteroidales bacterium | reverse complement strand
TTATGAAAAAGTACATGATTCTGGCAGCAGCAGCTGCCCTGACCCTCGCCGGATGCGCGAAGGTCGAGACCTACAAGGTGAACGATGGCGCCAATGTCATCACCTTCTCCAACTATGCCCCCAAAGCTTTGAGCAGGGCAGCCGCCGCGAACTATGCGGCGAGCACGACCCTGATCAACGGCGCCGACTTCGACGTCTGGGGCTGGTACACTGCAAACGGAACGAGCTTCACCGGCTCGAACGGTACTGCTTTCTTCAGTGACTGGTACACCGTCAACTATAAGACCGGTGGCGACAGCGACGGAAATGCGAATGCATATCCTGACGGCAAGCGTTACTGGCCCAGCGGTGACACTCCCGACTGGCTGAGCTTCGGCGCCTACTATCCTTCCAACGCCACCGGCATCACCGCTCCTGCGGCCGGACTCGGAGCTTACAGCTTTACCGCTGCTGCTGCAGCTGCCAACATGGTCGACTTCATGGTCGCCGACGTTGTCAAGGACAAGACGTACGAGAACTGCACTCCGACCCAGGGAACCGTTCCCTTCGTCTTCAGGCACATGCTGACCAGGGTCCAGTTCAAGTTCAAGACCACCCAGGATGTTGTCGACAACGGCACTGTCATCAAGGTCACCGACGTGAAGATCTACAATGCGAAGACCACCGGAACCCTGACCTCCGCGTTTGACGGTTCCGCCACGACGACCACCTGGAGCGCTCAGGGCACTCCTTCCGCCTCTCCCTACGAGGTGTTCGTGAACGGTGCGGACATCAACAACTTCCAGTTGACCGCCACCGCCGCTCCTGCGACCAACGCAGCCGCCGACATCTTCCTGATGGTTCCCCAGGCCATGGTTGACAAGGACGGCACCAATCCCCAGTACCTTGTTGTTGAGTGGGATATGACCACCGACGGTAAGACAACCCACAACAGCAAGACCCTCTACTTCAAGAATGACCTCAAGACCACTGACAACATCACCGCTCCTGAGGCTGCCATGGATCTTGACTGGGCGAAGAACGCCTCCATCACCTACACGCTGACGATCGGCCCGAGGCCCATCCTCTTCACGGCTACTGTCGCCAACTGGGATGCAGAGACCAACGGTTACTTCAACGTTCAGTAATCAAACCCTTATTGCCTTGGCGGGCCTGACCGCCCGCCAGGGTCCCAAAACAACAAACAATTACCGCTATGGCAGGCAAAAACAAAATACTCAGTAAGCTGACGGTGCTCTCCGCGCTGGCTGCGGCCTGCCTTGCCCTGTCCGGCTGCTTCGAGATAGAGACCTATACGACCTACGTCCCCATAGATTTCCGCAGCTATGCCGCGACCTCCGGAAGCTCCGTGCAGGCTACGCGCGCTGACGGCAGCTTTGTCCCCGTTGGCCAGACCGTCCTTCCCGACAGCAGCAGTTTCGGCGTGTTCGCGTTCTACCAGGAAGGAGTGATCGGCAGCGGTACTCCCGCCCTTTGGAGCGCCGGCGGCTGGAAGCCCGAATACATGTTCAACCAGCAGGTTGACTTCGACGGCACCAACTACTCCTACACTCCGCTGCGCTACTGGCCCGCCAACGACGAGAACCGTATCAGCTTCTGGGCCTACTATCCTTACAGTGCCTATGTCTCCGGCAACACAGGCGATCTGAAGCTCTTCGAAAGCGACGGCACGACTCCGTACTCGAAGACCTCCGTCGGTCTCCCGAAGGTGAGCTACACCGTCTCCATGGACCCCGCGCAGCAGCGTGACCTGCTGTTCGACTCCTTCTCCAACACGGACAAGACCTTCGACAACTGCGCACCCACCCCCGGCACCGTCAACCTGAACTTCCGCCACGCTCTCGCGCTCGTGGAGTTCCAAATCATCGAAGGTACAGGAGCCGTCATCAATGCCATGGATATCTCGAATCTTTACTGGAACGGAGTGTGCACGGACGTGACGAATCTTACATGGGCTTCTCAGGGCGGGCTGGATGATTTCAGCATATCGGATGTCACAGTCGAGAGTTCGACTGTCTGCCGTCTGCTGATGATTCCGCAGGACCTGACTGTCAGCAATCCCGTCCTTACGATCAATTATGACATCACCTTCGATTCTTCTGATCCGAATCATCCCGAGGATATTGTGTTCAAGGGTAACAGCGGCAGTGCTGCCCTGACATCGGCGAAGAACGAGGATGGTCTTGGTTCCGCCGGCATCACGGCTTGGAGATCGGGCAAGCATTACATCTATAAGATCCGGGCCGGTTTCGACCGCATCGAGTTCGAAGAGGTTGTTGAATCATCGGATGACTGGATCATGGGCAACGATAACATTTCAGTACCGCAGCCATGATGAAGAAACTGTTCATATTCACTCTCATGTCTCTGGCGTTCTCCTCCTGTGTCATGGTGGAGACGGATGTCGAATATGATTCCGAATTCGGGTACGAGAAGTCCGCGTCTCCTGTGGATTTTTGCTGGTACTCGAACCGTGCGGTAGGAACCAGGGCTGATTCCGACTTCTTTATCGGTGATCCCACGGCTACCGGGACTGTCAGGCATCTGAATGATGGCACGTCAATGGGAGTGTTCGGATATTTCCATCCCCAGGAGAGCGGCAGTCAAGGTGTGTGGAAGCACGGCACCGGAGTGTACAACGCCCCGAACCTCTTCTACAACGAACAGGTCACGATTGCCAGCTTGGGAGCCGGCCGCTATTCCTATGACTATGCGAACAACCGATTTTGGCCCAAGAATACGCTGGACCGCATGTCCTTCATAGCATACTACCCCTGGAACGCTCTCAATACCAGTGGCAGCGCAACCACCAACACCATCGTGGAGCCCTTCCTTGACAGCCAGTCGAAGCGGGAAGGAATGGTGGGCTTCTACTACGTGGTGCCTGAAGATTCCAAGGAGCAGATTGATTTCTGCGTATCCGACCTCTGTCTTGAGCAGAGCAAGGCGCTGTGGGATTCGGACCATACCCAGGGCCTCACGATCGGGACCGAGACAAGCGTCACCGACAATGTCGGCACGGTGAAATTCTTCTTCCACCATGCACTCAGCCAGATACGCGTGAAGACCGTGGATTTCGACAAGGCAGGGAATGAGTATCTGGACGTGGATATCAAGTACATCATCTTCAGCGGCGTGCCGGTTTATGGGCAGTGCATTCCCGTTCCGGATTTCTCCAGAACCACTTCCACCGGTCGTACCCCGGTCACTCCTACCTGGCCCGCCGGTTCTTTGGTGAACCGCCGCCCCGATCTCTCTTCCGGAGTGCGGGCCAATGTCTGCTTCGATTCCGGGAACTGGGACGTGGAAAATTTCCTGCTGATGATACCCCACGATTTCCGTCTCGATGCTAAGATCGAAGTGAATTTCGACGTCAGGCGCAGGAAAGGGCCCGTGGATGGCAATTCCGGCGGTGAATACTACGCTTACGAGAACAACACCCTATCCGCCCCTCTGACGACAAATACCGTGTATGGTTGGGAGGCCGGAAAGATTTATATTTACAACATTTCCCTCGACCTCAAGCAGATTAAGGTCTCTGTTGACGTGGAGCCCTGGCTTGATTCAGGCGAAGACGTCATAATGGACAATTAATGCAGAGCGCTTATGAAGACTCTACGGGTAATAGGATTGATTCTAGCCGCGGCGGTGTTTTCTTCTTGTCAGAGGGAGGCGCAGCCCGTCAGGACTGTCATATATGATAAAAGCGGTATTGAAGTCAATGCCACCGCGGTGTTGCCTCAAGGATGGGAAGCTATCTCAAGAGCCGTCGGCGACATTACGGATATAGACAATTCAGGACTTCAGTCTAAGGGTTTCGGCGTGTATGCGTTCTATACGGGAGAAGAAGAGTACTCTGCCGCCAAGGATTCTTCGGCGTATTCCAAGTATGGTCTCGTAATGAACAACAGGCGTTTCGCCTACGAAGACGCGACCTGGAAGAATAAGGGGATGGCCGAGTTCTGGCCCACCTATTCCGGAGACTACCTTTCGCTTTTTGCGTATGCTCCATGGACTGACTGGCACAGCGTTGTCTCCTACGACGGCAAGGTTCCTTCGATACAGTACGACAATTACGTGGCTCAGAATCTCAGTGAAAGCGAACTTTCAAAGCAGCGCGACCTCCTTTGGGGATCAAATACATCCGGCAATACCCACAAGAACGTAAAGAAAGATGATTACGATCCCGAAGGTACGGTAGACTTCCACTTCCGTCACGCCACGGCCAAGGTAAGTTTCGCTGCCCGAGGCACACTGCCCGGAGTGAGCCGCTCTTTCACGCACTCGGAATCCGACGGAGCTCCCGTTGACGGGGCTGTCACCTATACCGACGGTTCGCCTACTTACGGTAGCGTTTCATATACGAACTCGAATGTCACGGAGGTTCGCCGCTGGACTGAGAGTTCGTGGGGAATTACCATATACTACATCGAATTCGAGTGTACGCGTACGTTTACCCGAACCCGTACCACCCCGAGGACCGAGAAGATCGACCAGGTCGAACATGCAAAGAATTACTATACTTACGACGGCAAGAAGTACTTGATTGAATCGGCTTCGTTCAAGGGATTCAACCGGAGGGGCACCCTGCTTCTGGACAATTCTTCTGCCTATACCCCGAGATGGACGGGTGTTGAGCCTTTCGGCGGTACGAATCCCGAGTATGTGCTCGAGCCGGTATCGGGCAACGCCCTCACTCCGGGCATGCGCTTCGACCCCCCGGCCACCATTCAGTCGAACGTGGCGTCGTACAGCGGTATCCAGGAAGAGCCGCGCGACATGATGTCCGGGTATTTCCTTTACGCCATCCCGAAGACGCCGGACAGCGCTGCAGACAGGGTGAAGGTGAATCTCAAGTACCATGTGATGAACTCACAGTATGCTGCCTGGATAGCAGCGGAAAGGCCCAGGGTCCAGACACGTCAGGGTTCCTTGACAGCCACTGCCACCTATTCTGAGAGAAAGACCGTAACCAATAACTCTTTCAGAAATTACAATCGAGTGGATACTCCAGCCGTTAATGATTTCGGATTCTCCAATACCCACAACTTCAGCGAATCCGATTATGTGGAAAATAGCGGAGGCGTTTCTTACGGTGCCCCCACCTACGAATATGGGGAATGGGTTGAGTCGGGTGAAGAGCATACTTCCGGAGCTGCGACCATAGACTTCAATGATGATCCCAACGATGGTGCGGGAGTCTCCTTGAGCGGCGAGATAGTTACTCCCTTCCTCGGCGGGCGCGCATACACCATCAACCTTATCATCGCGGGTGACAAACTCGATCTCGACGTGGTGCCCCGCCCTTGGGAGCTGAACGACTACTCCTTCGATTATAACGCCAACATAAACGGCGTAATCCAGGCCCTCACGTACGATTCTTCATTCATCGACTATGCCGATGCCGATGGGAACGTCTATATAAACAACCGCATGGGCAAGTTCTACTTCAAGCTGGGTGCAGGCAAGTATGCCTCCTGGCAGGCGTCCCTCGTGGGTGACTCCGCTTTCGGCTTTACGGACGAGAACGGCAACTGGCTTTATGAATCCGATGGCGTAACCAGGGTGTCATCCATCCGAAATCCCATTGATCCGAGCGTCACCAACTATATATATGTGAAGGCTATTGACAGTTCAGCTTCCGTTACAGGCCGTGCGAAGCTGAGGATTTACTACATAGATGCCACCGGCGACGCTACTGTGGCCCTCAACCTGGTGAACATGGCCGGAGTGACCGAATGGACAATAGTCCAAAATGCAAACTAAAAGAAAAGGAACGATGAAAAGCATATTCAAATATATCCTGATTCCGTTGTTCCCGCTTCTTTTCTGGACGGGTTGCAATAGTGAATCCATGCCTTCCCCGGATGGTATCCCGGACAATTGCATTGAACTTACCCTCGGCGGGCTTCATCCCTCGCTATCGACAAGGGCGTCGATGCGCGGCGACGACGCTTACCATGAGAATCTCGTGGAGAGCGTGGACTGTTTTTTCTATCCCGACGGCAGAACCGACGAACCGGCTGTGTTCACTGCTCTTGGCCGCGGCGCATCAGCCGTTGCCGAAGGCGACAGCACTGTCTACAAGGTACGTATATTCTTTACCGATACCGATGCGCGCGATATGTTCGGGAGCACGGTATCCGGCAGCTGCCAGGTGTTCGTGATATGCAACGCCCCGCTCAGTTACGGTTCCGATACTTCGGTGGACGCCCTGAAGAATCTGATTGTCGAGAATGATTTCACTGCCCAGACCATTCAGGGAAGTTTCGTCATGAGTGCCGAGGAGACGGCTACCGTGACGCTGACTACCGATGGAGAAGGTGTACGCAGCGCCTCAGGGCGCATAAAGGTCACCCGCGCTTGCGCGAAGATCCAGTTTTTCCTTGCCATCCCCAAAACCTTCCTGGATGAGGACAACCACACGTGGGAGCCAGTGTTGAGTGCCGGAGTCGGCATCAGCATGAGCAATGCCGTCAAGAAGGGCAAGGTTTGCGGCGATTATACCGTGCAGGACGCCGATTATGTCACATATGGAGCCAGGCCTGTGGATTCCCTGGAAGTAGCGGCGAGGATTCCTGGCCGCGAGGAGTACAAGTTCACGCACATACCCTTCTATTCCTATCCCTGCTCATGGAGCGACCTTAGTGACGACGCTTCATCTGTGGTGTTCCGCATAGCTTGGAAGCGTACTGAGTCCTCAGATTATACATGGAAGAAATACCAGTTGAGCCCGAATATTTCTACCATGGAATTCAAGCGCAACAATTATTACCGTACCTTCGTTGCTGTCCATTCCCTGGGCGGTGCCGATAAGGAAGAAAAGGTAATAATAGCCGAGGGTGATTACGAGGTGCTCCCGTGGATGAACGAGACCGCAGGCGCCGGCCAGGGTGTGGTCCCGGGAGAGTTTGTGACCTATAAATACCTTGTGATGGACCATCCGGAGCAGGTTATCAATAACGAGACAACCGTATACTTCTCGTATGTGAGCAGTTCTCCCATCTCGTCGGTCAAGATAGATTCCGTCTATCATTACAATAACAGGAATGCCAACCCGCTTCAAAAACAGTATGTGAACAGAACGGTTACGGCTGACAGCGTGGCGGTATCCTCCAATGCGGGAGATATTGTCATAAACAAGAAGAATCCGGGATTCGTCACATTGTATCATGCGCTTCAGGATATGTATAGCGCCGTCACGATAATAGCGACGATAACAAACAGCGACGGATGCACCCAGAAGGTTTCGGTAGTGCAGAATCCCTCCATTCAGTTGATCAGGGAAACTGGCGCCGGGAATGTGTTCGTGAACGGCTGGTTCGCCCGTTTGACCTCCGTTCCTCCCGGTACCGGGTGGACGAATAATAATTATCGCTACACTGATAATACGTCAGGTGCCAGCGGGACCTTCTATCATAACGGACGTAACAGGTTGTGGAATGGAACCAATAATCGTATCAACTCGGGTACGACTACTGTCGATGGACACACCTGCGGGACCTATGGACTTGTGCTTGGGTCGGCCAGCAATCTGAATGCATCAATCGACAAGAACTTCTATACGACACTTATTACGGTATCCTCGTTCAACGATGCCAATGACTATTATACCGCCAACGGGGCAGATGTGCACTATCGTATCGGGGACCCCCGGGTTCCGGCGTCAGGTATCTATAATGGAACCCGTGCATGGACTACGGAGAGTAATTTCTACGCCTACGTCTATCATAACAACTCACCGACGGAAGTTGCTGGGACCTGGGAGGAACCCGGTTCGATCATGATTACCTCACAGGCCGAGGAAGACCGCAATATCATTGCCCCGAAACTTCTGGTGTCATCTGCATTGAATGCCTTGACTGCCAGTGAACTGACCTTTGACATGGCTGTCAAACGTGCTGCCACCTATCAGGAGGCCGGCTATCCTGCAGGAAGATGGCGTATTCCTTCGGAGGCCGAAATGGCTTTCATCGTCGCCCGGCAGAACGACGGTATCATACCTGTCCTGTATGCAACCGGCACGGCCTATTGGGCGGGAAGCGGCCGCACCCTCACGCCCCAGAACGGAGGCAGTATTTCCTTTGCCAATGGAAGCGGAGGACATTCCGTCCGTTACGTTTATGACCTCTGGTACTGGGGTGATGAACCCTCCACCACCAATGTCTATCATCCTAACGGGCATCTCTATGATTATGATGCCTCGGGCAACGCAACACTGATAAGATAAGAGCTCTATGAAGAAGATATCCACATACCTTGTCATACTCGCATCGCTTTTCTTGCTTGCGCCTTCCTGCGTCAGGGAGGATCCTTTTGAGGATAAGTCCGTTGCGAAGAATACCGATGGGAAAATATCCCTGGACGGCAGCCTTTACCTTCCTTTCTCCCAGGACTTTGGAACTTGGACTTCCACCCGTTCCGCAAAGATGGGAGAGGAGATGCCTACTGTCAGATACCTGTATCTTGCCGTATTCAGTGCTGGTGACATCCTCTACGAAATAATCAAGGCCAAGCCGGGAACACAGTCCCACCCTACATCCGAGGATGCAGGTTTCAACTGCGGTTCCGAATCTGAAAACTACCTTACGAAATTCCATGTCGAGGGGCTCACCAGCGTTCCTTCGGGCGACCGGTATATCCAGTTCATAGCTACCACGCGGGCAGTGCCTGAGTTCGAGTCGATGGAGATGAACCTTATGGACGAAGCGACTTTCGTCCGCACCCTGGTTACCACCGATGCGGGCCTGGCATACTGGGGCAGGCGCAAGTTTACCTCCATCACCGGAACCACCAACATGAAGAATATACAGATGATACGAAATTTCGCCAAGGTGAAGGTGAAGGTGGACGAAAGAGTCACGAACTTCAGTATCCGTGCATTCAAGGTGATGAACACTCCGGAATATGGTACCATCGCTCCTTTCAATCCAAGTTCTGACGATTACGACACCGGTGAAAACGGAGAAGTGATACTGAACTTCAACCGTTTTGCGGATTATATTACGGCTTCGGGCCGGCCGAGTCCCTACACGTGGCTCACAGTTTCCAACAAGTATCATGGATTCATGCCTCCGATTGTCAATTACAACAGTTGGAGTTCGTATTATTCTTCCAACGGCACGGATACCATGGAGGAAAACGATATATGGATCGATCCTTCTGAAGCCGACTATTTGTACGAATGCCAATACCGTCCCGATGCCAATCCTTTCATCATACTCAAGGCTGATTACACGGACGGTACCGGAACGCATACTTATTATTACAAGGCAGATTTCGTCTACGTAGACGAAACCACCGGAGACAAGGAGTATTACCACATCCTCCGCAACTTCTGCTATACCCTCAATATCACGGGCGTTGACGGAAAGGGAAGCAATTCCGTGTATGACGCGGTGAACAGTATCGCCCTCAATAACTTCGAAGGCTCCACGATGGCCCAGGAGCTTACCAACATCGCCAATGACGACAGCCGTCTGTACGTCAGCCAGACAGATATACTGGTTACTTTCGGGACCTCGTTCAAGATGTATGTAAAGAGCGGTACCGGCACGAACTTCGCTATGGACGACAATGCTAGCATCACTGCCGAGATCCGGGATGCGACCAGCGGCAACAATATCGTGGCTTCGGACAGCGATATCACCGTCGCCGGTTCCAACGTTGGCAGCGGGGTCTATGGCGACTGGCGCGAGGTTACGATCAAATGCGTCAATCCGGAAAGCCTCCAGCCCGGCGAAGTTTGGAAACAGCCCATCGTCTTTAAGAATGGCAGCGGCTTGACCAGGACTGTCAGCATTACTCTCCGGCGGCCGTTCTCCCTTTCCGTAGATGCACAGGACTACGTGGATCCCGTCAAGGGCACGGATGTATGGGTGGATTTCAATGTGCCGGCCGGTCTTACGGTAGCGCGTTTCCCCTTGTATTTCTACATCGAGCAGGAAGAGAACACGATGTATCCAAAGCCTCTCGCGCCGGGTGCAGATGAAACCCTGACCGTGGAGAACGGCCCCAGCCTGATTCCCGGACATACCAAGAACAATTACTATTACAGAAGGTCCATCAACTGGGATGAATACACTGCTACGCCGACGGACGTGAATGGTATCAAGACATTCCGCAGTTACTTCCTTACAATGGTGCCCGAAAGTGCTACTACGGTTTGGGTCGTGGCTTCGCCCGATAATGACTTCTACTATCCTGTGGATGACGCGCACAATTCCACCAACAGGGATACTTTCTCCAACCTCCATGAAGAAGGAAATATCTATTTCAGTTTCTACGGAATGCAGCTGAAGGTCGGAGGCCAGGCCCAGAACAAGGCGACGTCGAACGCCAGTGCACCCATATATTATTCGTCATCGGATCCGAGTGTCGCTACGGTGGATGCGGACGGTGTCGTGACTGGTGTCGGAGTTGGTACGGCGACGATTACCGCGACATGTCCTGCGTATAAGAACTACACTGAGGCGGATCCTATCAACTATACGGTAAGTGTTACTGATGACAACGTCAACGGTTTGTCCGTGAAATGGGCGAGGGAACCCGTCTTCGTCGTGAAGGTCGGATCCGATGTCCGCACGGAAGGCCAGTATACGGTTGATAGCTTATATACCGGTTCATCTACGGTGACGTACACATCGGCGGACAACTCCATCGCTACCGTTTCTGCCAATGGCACCGTCCACGGTGTCTCTCCCGGCCATGTACTCATAACCTATTCAGTAAATACCCCTGCCGGTGGCGGTTATGCCGCGGCGACACAATCCGTGAGTTATGAGATCCAGGTCGTGTCCAATAAAGCGGCATCCGGCACCATACACCACGAAGAGACCTTCCTTGGCCCCACCATGGGCGACTATAAGATAGTCAGGGAAGTGATTACTAACGGTGAAACCTGGCAGACCGGCACAGATAAGACAGCAGATTTCGTACGTCTCACATGGTTCAATGATGGCAGATGTTATAGGCATGTGTGGTATCCTTATTACAATCCTGGTACAAGTTCGTCCTATGGTGTGGCGCAATCTGCCTGGGGAGCAATCGATGAGCCTACCAATCGTTGGAACGTACAGGAATCAGAGTGGGTGACCGACTATCACAACCGGCGTTTAGCAGGCTATGCCATGATTTCATCGCAGGACATAGATCTTTCGTGCTCGAACGGGGCTACGATCACCTTCTACCACGCAGGCAACTATTTCTCCGACCCGGCACATCCCGATGCCCGTGCCAATATGAGGTCAGACGCCCACATGCTGTTCAGTAAGGATGGAGGCAATACCTGGAGCGCTCCGGTGAACATCAACTACCCTCCCGGAACCAACTGGATCTACATCAAGGCGCAGGCCCAGATTCCGTCGGATTATCTGGTGTCCAACTTCCGTGTCGCATTCGAATGCACGAGTTTGCCTGACCACTTCACCCAGCTCTACTTCACCGCTGCGGATTCCAACTCCACTACGACCACGAACACTGGTTTCCCGGTGTACTATGACGTGGTGACGGTGGGCTCGGAACAGCGTGTGACGACCGGCTATACCCATACAAATACCGGATATCCGGTCTCAGTCACCCTCGATGACGGCCGCGCCGGTACCTGGCAAATCAAGAACCTGCAGATCACGGAGAACTGATAGTCCTTGAAACGCATGCGGCGGTTATTGATGGTTTCAATAACCGCTGCTTTGCGTAATATAGGTCTTGCCGATGTCGCGCACTGCCCGAAGGAACCCTTCAGCCCCGACCGCCTTCCCATCGGACGCTAATTTAGGAAGTTCGACGAAAATCTGCAAATACTTGTTTTTGATAGTTTTTGAAGATTCTTTATGTAATGTTGGGATTGTGCACCAAAAACCGTAAATTTGATTTCACGATTTTTGAATGTTTATGCGTATAATCAGGTTTCTTTTGCTGGCGGCATTCGTGTCTTGCAGTTTTATCCCTGCCGGGGCGCAGGGCAGGGAGGTGGCCTTTTCCGCCGGGGTAAACGTTCCCATGTACAAGGGGGCGGGAAACGACTTGATGCTGGGAATGGATTATTCCTGGTTCAGGCGCAGCGGGCTTGGGTTCCGGGCTGGAATCCAATGGACGGAGAGCATCTCCAATGTGGATGACTCATTCGGCGTGCCCCTTGCGGTTGTGTACAGGACGATATCCATTGATACCCCCGAGAGGCTGGCCGGAGGCTTTGCCGGTGCGGCAGATGCCGTCTGGTCCGGCAATTCCGGTTTAGGAGTGGTGGGAGCTTTCCTTCTCGGCCTTATCAGTGATTTTGAATTCTTCGCGGGCGTGACACCGGGATATACGGCCGGCTCGTCAAGCCTCCCGTCGAGAGACTATTTCGCCGGGGGCTGGCAGGAAGACTGGACGGAAAAATACAGGGACTTCTTCTTCAGCTTGGATGCAGGATTCAGCCTGAATTACCGCATCTGGCGATTCCGGCTCAAGCTTATGCCAGCGTTCCACTATAACCTGATAGGGAACTGCGCCAGCCGGTACATGGAAGCCCATGACGGCTCTGACGGCCCAGTAGTGACAGCGGACGAGAGCAGGCCGCTGAGGTGGTTTTTCACATTCAACGGTGCCCTTGCGTATTCATTCTGACGGTGGGGACATCAAAAAAGGGTAGCCTGAACGATCGGGCTACCCTTTATTATATATATAGGTATCGGCCTAGAACTGATAGTTGATGCCGATGCCGATCCAGAGGCCGGCGTCCATGCCCTCGGTGAAGCACTTCGCGAAGTCGGCTGACACGATGAAGTTCTGGTTCATCGCAATCTTCAGCCCGGCGCCGCCGCTGTAGGCGAGGTAGTTGACCTTGTCAGGATCGTATATGGGATTATGCGCTCCCGTAAGTGCATCGTATGCGGGGTCGTAAACCTTTCCGTCAGGAGCTGCTATCTTTGCGAGGGCGTCGGCCTTGTAGGGCTTCGTGATTATGCCCGCGTCGAAGAACGGGTTGACGGCGATGTAGAAGTACTGCTTCGCAAGGGTGAACTTCACGAGCTTGATGCGGAGTTCGGTGTTGGCCCAGGCCATGCCTTCGGCAAGTATCCTGTTCTCGCGAAGGCCGCGTATGGTGTTGCTGGAGCCGAATCCCTCGGAAATCATGTTGCGCTGTACGAGCAGGGGGTTGTTCTGGATCATGTACAGGGGCGTTTCTCCAAGGACCGTATGCTGCCAGGCCAGGCGGTATGCGAAGACGGGATTGCCGGCGGGGATGGGAACGGGGATGCTGATGTAGTGGCGGAAGTAGGCGCAGGCCTTAAGGTAACCCTGGCCCAGGATATTTCCGTTGAGGTATGCCTCGGCCCAGATACCGCGGTTGGGTGCCGCTTCAATGTCGCGGGTGTCGTACACGAGGCCGGCGTTGAGCTCAAGGGCAAGCCCGCCGTTCTTCTCAGCATCGGAGATGACACCGCTGTTGTTGAGGAAGTTGTACAGGGTGGAGGTAGTGTTGTAGTAGCGAGTTTCGCCGTCGGCCTTCACTCCGTTGTCGTGCATGTCGCCGAGCTTCCAGTTCCAGAAGTTCACTCCGGCGGCCCAGTTCAGGTTGTCGGTGATGCGGCCCTGGAAATTGGCCAGGATGCGGAGCATGTCGCGGCTCATGCCGTAGTAGTTCACATTCGTGAGAACCGCGGGATTGGCTGCGGAGGGGATGGCCATGTCCCTGTTGCCCCATACGTCATAGTTCTGGGTAGCCGCGGCGCCGTTGAAGCCCCAGAGGCTATACAGCGGGTCGTTCATGTATGTGACCGATGCGTTCACCCTCATGTTGGGAATGAGGTACTTGGAGTCGTAAGCCAGATAAAGGCGGACACGGTGGCTGTGGGTGAAGTACGAAGCTTCCCAGCTGATCTTGTGGAGGGGATCGGGGTAGGTGTTGCCGTCGCCGTAGTAGTAAACATCTCCGAATGCGCCGGCCTGGAACCCGTTGTCAACCGAATAAGTTGCGGTGGGGAGGAGACCGAAACTCCATCCGGTCTTCATCTCCTTTTCTTCCTGCGCAAAGAGAATCATGCCGGCAGCCAGAAAAGAGATGGCGGTAGTAAGGAATTTCTTCATAGTGGTTATTATAGTGTATCAATCGTACAAAGATAGCAAATCTTTTGCAGTTCAGACAAGGTCCGCAAGGACTATCGCCGCCATGGCCTCGACGATGACGGGAACCCGCTGCGCGAAGCAGGCGTCATGCCGACCCTTTATGACGAGGGTATCCATAGCTTCTTTCTTGAAGTTCCATGTCTGCTGGGCCTTGGATATGCTGGAAGTGGGTTTCACGGCTATGCGGAACACGAGGGGCGCACCGTTGGAGATGCCGCCGTTGATTCCTCCGGAGCCGTTTTTCAGCGGACCGTCCGGCCCGAAGGGGTCATTGTGCTCGGAGCCCTTCATGTCCGAAGCCCGGAAGCCGTCGCCGAACTCGATGCCGCGTACGCCAGGAATCGAGAACATTGCGTGGGCAAGAAGCGACTCGAGCGAATCCCAGAACGGCTCTCCGAGGCCTATGGGCACGCCCGTAACCTTGCACTCGACCACTCCGCCGAGGGAGTCGCCTTCGGCCATGGCGCCTTCGATCAGGGATGGCCATTCTTCAGCCTTGTCACTGCCTCCGAGTCGGACCAGGCGGGCGTCGAACTCCATGCCGTCCAGGACCTTCTTCGCCACGACCCCGGCAGCCACGACCGGCAGGGTCATGCGTCCGGAAAAGTGCCCGCCTCCGCGTGGATCGTTCGCCCAGTCCCATTTCACGGCGGCGACATAGTCCGCATGGCCGGGACGGGGAGTCTCGTCGAACTGCGCATAGTCGGCGCTGCGGGTGTTGTCGTTGGTGAACGTGATTGCCAGCGGGGCTCCGGTCGTGTGGCCGTCGAAGACGCCGCTTAGGATGTGCGGCTCATCCTGCTCCCTGCGCGGGGTGGTCCCTGCCGCTCCGGGGGCCCTTCGGGCTATGTCCGCGGCGAAATCCTTTTCCGACAGCTCGATGCCCTCGGGCACGCCGTCCAGCACGACTCCGATTTCCGGACCGTGCGACTCTCCGAAAATGGAGACCCTGAATATTCTTCCGAAAGTGTTCATAAGCGTACAAAAATAGCTATTTTTGCGAAACTGACCCGACACTGAAATGAAGAAATCCATAATAATATTGCTTCCGGCCCTGCTGGCCTGCCTGCCCGCAGCGGGGCAGATACGCCTTCCTGCCTATGACACGAGGATCAACCCCGTCCTGATGGACAACACATCCTCCACCCCCGGCTACAACGTTACTGAATGGCCCTGCAGGTGGATTAAGAGCCCGGATGCCGATGCTCTTTACGGGGTCTATTTTTTCCGGAAGGAACTGAGTCTGCCGGAGCGGCCGGGCAGTTTCATCATCCATGTGTCGGCGGACAACCGCTACAAGCTTTATGTCAACGGAGTGCAGGTCTGCGACGGTCCTGCAAAGGGCGACGGGGACAACTGGTCCTTCGAGACCGTGGACATAGCTCCGCAGCTCAGGGCCGGCTCCAACGCCGTCGCCGCCGTGGTCTGGAACTTCGCCGAACTGCGGCCTGTCGCGGTCATGACCCTGGGAGTACCCGCTTTCATGGTCCAGGGCAACGACAAGGCGGAAGAGGTTCTGGACACCGGGACCGGCTGGAAGGTGCTGCGCAGCGATGCCTATTCGCCAGAGGAGGTGAAGGTGCGGGGCTTCTATGCCGCCGGCTGCTGCGACCGCCTCGACGCCGCGCTCTACCCCTGGGGCTGGGAGCAGGCCGGATTCGACGACAGTCTCTGGAAGGATGCGCAGCCCCTGGACCATGCTGCCATAAAGGGAACCTCCAACCGGAAGATGTGGAAGCTTGTGCCCAGGCCCATCCCGCCCATGGAAGTTCAGCCCTTGAAGACAGACCGCAGCCTGGACGGCACCGTCATCGCCGCCGGGCAGACACGCGAGTTCCTGCTGGATAACGGCGAGCTGACGACGGGCTACCCGCGCCTGCACTTCAGCGGCGGCCGCGGGGCGAAGATCAGCATCGGCTATGCCGAATCCCTGTATGCCGATTTCCGGAACACCCCTTATGCCAAAAACCGCCTGCGCATACGCTACAAGGGCGACCGCAACCTCACGGAAGGGAAGACCTTCGTCGGTTGCGAGGACGTGGTCCTGCCTGACGGGAGTGACGGCCGCAGCTTCGAGCCGCTGTGGTGGCGCACATGGAGGTATATCAGGCTGACTGTCGCCGCCGCGGACGAGCCCGTGACCATAGATTCGCTGACGGCAGTGTCGTCCATGTATCCCTTCAAGCTGGAGAGCAGTTTCGATGCACCTGAGGACCCTTCGCTGCAGAGGATGCTCGAAATCGGATGGCGGACCGCACGCCTGTGCGCGCATGAGACTTATATGGACTGCCCTTACTACGAGCAGTTGCAGTACTTCGGCGATGCCCGCATACAGGCTCTCGTGACCATGTTCAACACCCGGGACAGCTGCCTCGTGCGCAACCTTCTCGAACAGGGCCGGCAGTCGATGGACGCCGACGGGATCGTGGCCAGCCGCTACCCCTCCAACATCCGGCAGGTCATCTCGCCTTACGCCCTTTTCTGGATCAGCACCTGCCATGACTGGTGGATGTACCGTGGGGACGAGAGATACCTGCGGACCCTGCTGCCGACCATGCGCTCGTCGCTTTCGTGGTTCCGGGAATACCTCGGCGCCGACGGCCTGCTGCACGGAGTCCAGAGCTGGAACTTTGCCGATTGGGCCGACCTTAAGAACGGCTGCTTCCCTACGGACGGACAGGGTCGCAGCGCCTACATGGACCTTGTCCATATCCTCGCGCTCAGGGACGCCGCCGAGATGGAGGCCGCCTTCGGGGAGGAATATTTCGCCGGGCAGTACCGAGAGCTTGCCGACAAGGCCGCTTCGGGAGTGCGCCTGGCTTACTGGGCTCCGGACAAGGGGTATTTTGCCGACAACGGGGACCTTAAGGGCTTCTCCCAGCACAACAACGCCCTCGCCATACTCTGCGGGCTGGTTTCCGGGGAGGAGGCGTCGTCGCTCATGCAGCGCCTGCTGTCCGACGGCAGCCTGCGTCCATGCACCATCTACTTCCGCTACTACCTGCAGAGGGCCATGGCGGCCAGCGGCCACGGGGATGAGCTCATTGCCAACCTCGGGGTGCTGCGCGACCAGATGGCCCTGGGCCTGACGACCTGGGCAGAGGCTCCGGAACCGTCCCGCTCCGACTGCCACGCCTGGGGCTCCAGCCCGAACATAGAGTTCTTCCGCATGGTGCTGGGCATAGACTCCGCTGCGCCGGGATTCCGGAGAGTGAGGGTCGCGCCCTGCCCCGGCTCCCTGACGAAGGTATCCGGCAGCATCCCGCACCCCGCCGGGACGGTCTCCGTCTCGCTGGAAACGGGCCGGGGCGGTCATGTCCGCGCCCGCGTCACCCTGCCTTCAGGGGTTGACGGAGAGTTTGTCTGGAAAGGCCGCACGAAACCCCTGCATGGCGGGGAGAACCGTATTTCGCTGTGAGTCAGAGGAAAAGATTTTTTACTGATTTTTAATGCAGTATTTCGGTCAGGGCCGCGTTTAATAAGCAGAATTGTTTTGATATGAGAAAGATATTGTTGATTGCAGGAGCCGGCATGATGATGTTGTCGGCCTGCAGCACGGATGGTTTTTTGGCTAAGGATAGTTTCCTGGACGGACGAGGCGACTACGCATTGAGCGGTGAGGCAGGGGCTATTGACGGCGGAGAAGGAAGCGAAGGTGGGGGACAGGGCGAGACTTCCCATGCCGGGATACTGACGGCGGGGGAATGGAACGACCTGGACAACTGGCCATTCTGGGGAAACCTCATGCAGATGCAGGGCGGCGAGGCCGTTGAAGGGCAGCAGGCTCCCGACTGGTACTCCCACGCCAGGAACTGGGGCTTCTACACCCGCAACCGCGTGGCAGTGAAGGTCTCGGATTCGGAGGGTAAACCAGTTCCCGGGGTCACAGTGGCCCTTTCTTATGATGGAAAAGCCCTCTGGGAGACCCGTACGGACATCTTCGGGCACGCAGATTGCTGGGCAGGGCTCTATGACGGCCGGGAGTTCGACGATGCCGGCAAGTTCAGCATCGCCCTGGACGGGGCGGCGCAGGAAAGCGCACCGGCAGTCACAGGCTGGACTTCCGAGGCCGTGGCCATGAATGAATACACCGTTCAGGCAAAGAGCGTCGCCGCGAAGGCGGACATCGCGTTCGTCGTGGACGCGACCGGGTCCATGGGGGACGAGATAACGTTCCTAAAGAGTGACCTCGTCGATATCTTCACCAAAGTCGGCACGCTTGAGACAGACAAGACCATCAGGACAGCGGCCGTTTTTTACAGGGACAAGGGCGACGACTATGTTACCAAGTATCAAGATTTCAATACCGATATCAACAAGACTTCATCATACGTCAAAAAACAAAATGCCGGCGGCGGTGGAGACTTCCCGGAAGCCGTCCACACTGCGCTGGAGACTACGCTGCAGAAGCTGTCCTGGGACGAGAATGCTCCCGCAAAACTTGCTTTCCTGATCCTCGACGCCCCTGCGCACTTGAGCGATTCCGTGGTTGAGAGCCTCCATAAGAGCATCACCGCTTTCGCCGGGCAGGGGATCAAGATTATCCCCGTGGCGGCCAGCGGGGTGGACAAGTCCTGCGAGTTCATGCTCCGTTTCTTCGCCATCTCGACCGGAGGCACCTATGTCTTCCTGACCGACGACAGCGGAGTGGGAGGCAGCCATATCGAGCCCACCGTAGGAGAGTTCCAGGTGGAACTCCTCAACGACCTTGTAGTCCGCCTTATCACCAAATATATCTGAGTCCTTCCTGCGGCAGAAACGAAGAGAGGCGCCTTTTCCGGGCGTCTCTCTTCTGTTTGTCAGGGGGCGGAGGGAATCTACAGTTCCTTCAGCGTGATATTTCGGAACTGAAGGGGCCCGCCTTCGCTCTGGATGGCGATATAGCCGTCCGTGTAAGGTACTGTCACCTCGTTCTCGAGGCTGCCGTTGATACGGATGCTGACCTTTCCCCCGCGGCATACGATCTCTGCCCTGTTCCATTCCCCCTCGGGGACTTCTATGCTTTCATCCCCGCTGAGGCGCTTCCGGACTGGGAACTTCACTTCCGGGTCGTAGGGTATCTCCTCTATCCTTATGCCGCCGAGCCCGACTACGTCCCCGGCCCTTCCGGCCTTGAGCTGGCACTCGACCGCTTCCGGCCAGACCTTGTCCGGATCCTGGATGCGGTTGAAGATGCCGCTGTTGGTGCCCTTTCCCTTCCAGCGCCATTCGACGCCAAGGCAGTAATCGCCGTATTTCTTCTCCGTCCTGAGATATCCCTTAGGCGTACCGCTTACCGAGATGACGCCGTCCTCGGCAGTGAAGACAGGCCCGGTGGCATCCTCCGGCAGGACGCACACCCATTCGTCAAGATTCTTTCCGTTGAAAAGGGAAATGCTTCCCGAGCATCCGGCCGCAAGCAGCGACAGAAGGAATAATGCAATGTTTCTCATATCTCCGTTGATTGTTTGTCAAATATAAGCTTTTCCCTCCAATACCGTGCGTCCCGGGGGGCCGAATTTCGTCCGCTTGGAAGTGGCGTCCCGCATTTTGCCCGTGGAGCTCTGTCCTCCACGGCCGCTCCGACCGCAAGCCGACAATCACCTGCGCGCTGATGCTAGTTCTGAGCGTATTCAAACGAGATACCAGCGCGCAGGTCGGAGGAAAAAGTCGCGACCTGCGCGCCGTACCCCTTTCATACTGGCCCCTGCAAGACATATAACGCGCAGGTGTTTTTACAGTTGATGGGTTTTGGGGACCGCAAGTTGCCAGCAAAGGGAGATGGCGGTTCTGCTCACCGCCCGGTGCGTATAATCAGCCAAATCGGGCATAAACTACCCCATTTTGGCTGATTATAAATTTATATTTGGCCAAAATGATACTTTTTATGCCCTTTTGGCTGAAAATAACACAGAGTGATATGACGCAATGCTCGCTTAAGCTGACCCGAACAACCTACCCGAGCCGGAAAGCGAGCCATATCGGCCGTGGCGGTTAATCTCCTTTGCAGCAGTCACTTAAATAGAGTCGCTTCCATCGAAATCGACGGAAGCGACAGTGCTTTATTTGCTGCTGATCAGCCGTTTATCTGCCACGGGCGTGTGTCGCCGCCATGCATTCCAGCGTCTTCGTCCGGCGTTCGCGTGTCGTCGTCAGGCGTTCCCGCGTCTTCATCCGGCGTTCGCGTGTCGCCGTTCGCTGTTCCCGCGGCTCCGTCAGGCGTCCCGGCGGCTTTGTCGGCCTCCACGGCCCGGCAGCCATTCGCGGCGCCATCCGGCGACGGCGACCGAAGATGTCCTCTAAATCAGCGTTCCTGCGAAGTACTGGTCGTAGGCAGCCATGTCGACGAGGCCGTGGCCGGAGAGGTTGAAGAGGATGACCTTCTCCTCGCCGGTCTCCTTGCACTTCAGGGCTTCGTTGATAGTCGCCGCGATCGCGTGGCAGGACTCCGGAGCGGGGATGATGCCCTCTGCCTTCGCGAAGAGCACGCCCGCCTTGAAGGACTCCAGCTGGGCGATGTCGACCGCCTCGATGAGACCGTCCTTCAGGAGCTGGCTGACGATGGCTCCGGCTCCGTGGTAGCGTAGTCCGCCTGCGTGGATGGGCGCCGGCTTGAAGTCATGGCCGAGGGAGAACATCGGGATCAGCGGGGTCAGGCCGGCTTCGTCACCGAAGTCGTACTTGAATTCTCCCTGGGTGAGCTTCGGGCAGGATGCCGGCTCGGCCGCGATGTAGCGGGTCTTCTTGCCCTCCTTGAGTGTGTGGCGCATGAACGGGTAGGCGATGCCGCTGAAGTTCGAGCCGCCGCCGAAGCAGGCGATGATGATGTCCGGATATTCACCGGCCATCGCCATCTGCTTTTCGGCTTCCAGGCCGATGACGGTCTGGTGCAGGGACACATGGTTCAGGACGGATCCGAGGGTGTACTTGCAATCGGGAGTCATCATTGCGAGCTCCACGGCTTCGGAAATGGCCGTTCCGAGCGAGCCCTGGTGGTTGGGCTCACGGGTCAGGATATCCTTGCCGGCGCGGGTGGACATCGAAGGGGACGGGGTCACCTGGGCGCCGAAGACCTGCATGATGCTGCGGCGGTAGGGCTTCTGCTCATAGCTAATCTTGACCTGGTAGACGGCGCATTCGAGATCGAACAGCTTCGCCGCGTACGACAGGGCCGCTCCCCACTGGCCGGCTCCGGTCTCGGTGGTGACGTTCTTGACGCCTTCCTTCTTGCAGTAGTAGGCCTGCGGGATGGCGGAATTGAGCTTGTGCGATCCGAGCGGGTTCACGCTCTCGTTCTTGAAGTATATGTGCGCGGGGGTGCCGAGAGCCTCTTCAAGGCCATAGGCGCGCACAAGCGGGGTGGCGCGGTAGTATGCGTACTTCTCGCGTACCTCTTCGGGTATCTCGATCCATTCGTCAGTCTGGTTCACTTCCTGGCGGCAGCACTCTTCGCAGAAGATGGGATAGAGGTCTTCCGCCTTGAGGGGCTGCTTCGTGCCCGGGTGGATCATGGGCTGGGGCTTGTTGACCATGTCAGCCTGGATGTTGTACCATGCCTTGGGAATCTCCGATTCCTGAAGGATAAATCTTTTCTGTTTCATCTTTCGGACTTATTAAAGGTTAATAACAATCAAACAAATAAAGGAGGCCGCCCGGACCGGACAGCCTCCTGTTATAGTAGTTCGTTAAAGCTCACTTCCGACTACGCCTCAGAGTGTCTGACCGGTCTTATCGTTCAGACGCCACCACCAGTTGGTGCTTGCTATGACACTCTCGAAGCGCATTCTTTTGCAATTATAAAGATTCTGTTCCGAAAAACCAACGATTTTTAAGAAAAATTTTTAAAAATTCTGCCGTGCCCCTGTTTTACTTGCCTATGTTGCCGCTCTTTCCGGCCCTGTCCGCCTCCTCGAGGTTGCCGACGTTGCGGCGGCGGGACTGCTGGGCCTTGCCGAAATTCCAGCTGACGCCGAGCGTGGCCTTGCGCATGAATATATCCTGGATCAGATAGGAACTGCCGCTGTCAGAGTTGATCTTTATGGTCTGGTGCATAGTGTCGAAGAGGTCGTCCATCTTGAAGTTGAAGGTGAGTTTGCCGTCCATGACGGACTTCTTCACCGCGACGGAGGAACTGCCCATCGGTCCTATCTCGAACAGGCCCCAGACCATTCCGGCCGACATGTAGCCGTCCCATTCTATCTTCCAGTCTTTCGGGAGCACGAAGCTGAGGCAGGTGTATCCGGTGAAGGCCGGGCGCGTGTCGATGAGCATGCCGCTGGCGCTGAGGGTCCAGGACAGCCACTTCGTCAAGGGGAGGTAGCTTATGTTGGCGGAGATGTAGCTGAGGTTCCTGTGGCCGTAGTTGGACCAGGTCAGCACTTCGGTCCCGTCGCCAAGGAAACTCGGGACCTGGGCGTGAAGGTTGGTCGTGTGGTTCCATCCTGCTCCCAGGGAGAAGTACTGCCCGAAGGCGGCGGTCAGCGTGAGCGCATCCGTGTACTCGGGGAGGAGGTCCTTGTTTCCGGCCGAGTAACTGCGGGAGTCAATGAAGTCCGGGGTCGGGTCCAGCTGGCTGTAGTGCGGGCGGCTGATCCTTCGCGAATACGAGAGGGCGGTCATGAGCTTTCCGGGTTTCGACCAGGAGAGCGACAGGGAAGGGAAGAGGTCGAACCAGTTTCGGGGAGAGTCGTTCCAGTCCCCGAGCGACGAGGTGAATTCGCCTCTCAGGCCGGCCTTCCAGGAGAAGTTCTGCCCGATGGAGGACGCCGCGCTGAGGTACAGGGCACCTATGTCCTCCTTATATATAAAGGTATTGTTCACGTCGGCCGAGCCGGTGCGGACAAGATTCATTCTGTTTCCGGTGGTTGAAGATGCCCATTTCCCGCCGGCTTCAGCCATCACCTTGCCGAAGACGAGGCCCTGCCAGTCCGCCTTTGCGGACCAGATGTCCACGCAGTTTCGCGAGTCCATGGCCGTGGAGGACAGTTGTGTGGTTCCCGTTTCGTCCAAGGTCTTTTCGTCATAGATGTTATCCGCGACGTTCCTGTACCAGTCCAGGTTGGCGGTGATTTCTGAGGCCTTCGCCTCGTCGAAGGTGTGGGTGTAGTTGAGGTTCGCCGAATACCTGGGGGCGTGATACTTGCTATCCGACTCGGAAACGGTCTTCCCGAGGGACGCTCCGCCGAGGAAGCTTTCGCTCTCCCCTTTGACGGTGGACATGGAGTAATTGTAGGCCGGTGCGGAGACTATGGCTCCGACGATGTCCCGTTCGCCTATGAACCAGTCGTGCGAGAGCTTGAGGTTCCGGGACTTCATGTCCATCATCGAGAGGGTGGTTGACTTGGAAGCGAAGGAACCGGCGGGGAGTTCCGTGCTGTTGTCCATGATGACGCGGAACGGGCTGTCATCCACGCCGCCGGACAGGCTGAAGTTGGTGTTGGTCTTCGCGGTGCGCAGTCCTATGTTGGCATCCAGCTCCGCGGAGCGGCTCCACAGGTTTTCCGCCGGGAAATGGAATCCGCCGCCTTCGAGGCTGACGGTGCCGTTCAGCCCCGCTGCGCTGTTCTTCCGGGTCTTGATGTTGATGATGCCGCCCTGTCCGGCTGCGTCGTATTTTGCCGACGGGTTGGCGATCAGCTCGATCTTGTCGATGCTGTCTCCGGACGTCCCGGAAAGCATTCCCTTCAGGGCTTCCCCGCTGAGGTAGGACGGGCGCCCGTCGACCCAGACGTCGACCGCCTGGCCGTTCAGTTTTACGTTGCCGTCCTTGTCGATGGTGACACCGGGAGCCTTGCGCATGAGGTCCAGGCCCGATGAGCCCTGGGCGAATGCGCTTTCGCGCACGTTCATGACGATCTTGTCCGGTTTCATCTCGACCAGGGGCACCTTTTCGCTGATGCGGGCGGCCGCGAGCATCTCCTTGTCTACATCGAGGGCGACGTTGATTTCTTCGGAGGCGTTCTGCAGCGTTGCATCGGCACGGAAGTCCTTGTATCCTATCAGGGAAACGGCCAGGACGTAGTTTCCGGCCTGTGCCTTCAGGGTGTAGAGTCCGTCCTTGTCCGCGGTGCCGGCAGCAGCTATCGTGGAGTCACGTCGCACGAGGGCTACGGTGGCAAAGGCGGCCGGGCTGCCGTCCGCCTTGTCCGTTACCCGCCCGCGCAGGGTGACCGTCGGGTTGTCTTGCCTGAGTCGGGTTGCGCCTGCGGGAGTGAGCGCCGCCACCGTCAGAACCAGCGCCAGAAGGAAGCGTTTCATCGGATTCAGCCTTTAAGATAGTGGGGTTCATTCGGAATCACGAGAGCCGCGATGATGTAGGCTACGAGGCCTCCGCCGAAGCAGAATACCGCAATCAGCCATCCGAGGCGTACGATCGTCGGATCGATGTCGAAATAATCAGCGAGTCCTGCGCAGACGCCGGAAATTTTCCGGCCGTTCCTGCTCCTATAAAGTTTCTTGCTCATTTTTTATAGTGTATTAGTTTACTATTACACTGCAAAGGTAATGTTATTTTTCGAACTTCCAAATAATTTTTCAATATTTATGCCCAGGGTGTACTTTTTTATGGCCGTTTGAATGGATTGTCAATTATTTGCTATATTTGTGGAAACGGTTGGTTATGTTAAGTAGAAAAATTGCTCGGTCCCTGAAGGACCTGGAGACCCCCTTTTATTTATATGACATGGATCTGCTTCGCCTGACGCTCGAGAGCGCCGTGACGATGGCATCCCGTTACGGATTCGTCCTGCATTATGCGGTCAAGGCCAATTACGACCCGCGCGTGCTGGCGATGATAAAGGATTTCGGGTTCGGTGCCGACTGCGCCAGCGGGGGAGAGGTACGCTGCGCCGTCGAGGCCGGATTCGACCCTGCGAAAATAGTTTATGCCGGCGTCGGCAAGAAGGACAGCGAGATCCGCTACGCGATAGAGCAGGGCATCTATGCTTTAAACTGCGAGTCCCTGGAGGAAATCTCGGTGGTCAACGAGATTGCCGGTTCGCTCGGCAAGAAAGTGGACATCGGCCTGCGCGTGAATCCGGACATAGATCCCAAGACCAACCATTGCATAGACACCGGCCAGGCGGACAGCAAGTTCGGCATCTCCTACGAGGAGATCCTTGCGAACGCCGCGGCGATTCAGGCCTTTCCCAACATCAGGGTGAAGGGCATGCACCTGCACATCGGTTCCCAGATCCGCGAGCTGCATGTCTTCGAGTATCTTTGCAACAAGGTCAACGTGATTGTCGAAAATCTCGAGAAGAGCGGCTTCAAGCTGGAGTTCGTGGATGTGGGCGGCGGTCTCGGTATCAACTACGACGTTCCTGAGAACGAACCGGTACCCAATTTCGCGTCCGTGTTCGCCATCATCAATTCGCATCTTCGCGTCGGAGGCAAGACCGTCCATTTCGAGTTCGGGCGCGCCATCGTCGGGGAGTGCGGCGAGCTGATCACCCGTGTTCTCTACCGCAAGACCACGGCGACCGGGCGCAAGTTGGTCATAGTCGACAGCTCGATGACGGAGCTCATCCGTCCCGCTCTCTACGGTGCATACCATAATATAGAGAACATCACTTCTGTTTCCGACAAGAAGGACCGTTACACGATAGTCGGCACGGCCTGCGAGTCGACGGACGTGTTCGACGAGAACATCACCCTGCCCGAGACCGTCCGCGGCGACCTCCTGACCTTGAAGTCAGCCGGCGCATACGGACAGTCGATGGCCTCCACCTACAATCAGCACCCGCTTCCACGTTCGGTTTATAGCGACGAGCTCTAGGGCCCCCGCCGCCGTTCACGTTCCGCTCACAGCGACTGGCTGTTGGGCTTTTGTTGCTTCCCCGTTCCGCACATAGCGAACCGGTGCGGGGTTCTTGTTGCCTCCACGTTCCGCATATAGCGACCGGTGCGGGGCTCCAGTTGCCGTGAGCAAAGGCTGATCTCCGTTGTACGGGGCTGTCAATCCCACGCGGGAGTAGGCGGGAATGGTTTTCGGGTGGCGGGCGGTGTCGCCGCAAGTTTTTTTCGGGTGATGGGCTGTTTCGCTGCGAGGGGAAGGAGGCGCGCCATGTTTCTGCTGCAATTTGTTTTGGGAAGCATGTGGCCTTGTAGGGTGCTGTGGGGCCTCCGGGTTCCCAAAACACGGCCTTTAGGGTGGGGTTTTGGGAGGCAACCCTGCTCGTAGGGCCTTCTGGGGCACCCTGTGTCCCAAAACGAATTGCAGCAGGAAAGAATCAGGTCAGAGAAGACCCACTATTTCAGAATAGACCAGTCCGCAAAGCCGGGCTATCTGTTTTACGGATGAATTGTATCTGCTGCGAAGGGTTTTTGCCAGACGGATACGCTGCCCGGTGTCGAGTTTTTTCAGGTTCGGTTGTCCGAACAGCTCTTGTGAAACGGAGATCCGGTTCATGCGCATCTCTTGCATAGGAATGCTCAGATAGGAGATCCTTCCCTCCCTTGATTCGACGTCAGTGTCTTTCGATGCGGCCAGGAAATAGAGAAAACTTTTTGGCGTGCGGAAGATCTTCTCCACGAGTTGCACGGGCACATATTCGCCAGGGAAAATAATTCTTCCCGCCAGTTTGCTCCCTTGGAATGCGCTTGTGTCGCCGAAGACGAGTTCCCTTCTCGCATCATATCCCTCCGGAAAACGTTCGAGGCTGTTGTCGTCAGTCCAAATGGGGGACGACCAATGCTCCCTGGTCCGGAAATAGAGGGGCGCGCTGGACCATGGGTAATCCCATGGAAGGTAGGCCATTCCCGCTGCGGTGGGATTTTTCATAACATAGCAAATGACGTTTTTGAGGTAGCGGTCGTCATCGACAACCTGATGATGGATGGGGACACCATCCATTTTGTTCCTTTCTCCATGATGTCGTGCAAGGGATATCGAAGTCCTTCTTGCGTACTCATGGACGAACTTGTTGCATTCATCAAAGGGCCCGTGTAACACGAAGTGGAAGTGTGTGTCCATCAATACGAACGCGATGATGGTCACCTTGAATCCTCTTGCCGTGACCGCAATCCTGTTCATCCCGTCCGAAAAGTCGGCGTCATCGTAAAACATGGTATCAAGGGCATTACCGTCTGATGAGAAATGCCAGCAGTTTCTTATCGGAATGCTTTCTCCTTTTATAAAGGGCACATTGATGCCGAGATCGGCGAGTATATTTCTGTCTTCCATATGCTTTGCGAAGATAAAAAGGATTAGCCGTGGAAACGTGATTTCCACGGCTAAGTGCAAGAAGTTGCCGCTGGCGTATCCGTGGTGGGGGTAGGGCATGTTCCGGGAGCTGGTTTATCACACGGTTCCGGGGTTTTTATGTCCTGCGCTGGTGATACCGAGGGTTGGATACTTGCGCTACGGCAGGTCGGAGCATAGAACCGTATGAGAATTGACATGTCTGCTACGGACGGGTGCTGCTGCAATTTGTTTTGGGAAGCAAGTGGCCTTGTAGGGCGCTGTGGGGCCTCCGGGTTCCCAAAACACGGCCTTTAGGGTGGGGTTTTGGGAGGCAACCCTGCTCGTAGGGCCTTCTGGGGCACCCTATGTCCCAAAACGAATTGCAGCAGAAAGGTGGTACCCGGGCGGCAGGCAGTTGCCCGGTGGGGAGAGGTAGTGGGATGGGCGTGCGCCATGGCTGCAGGCATAAAGCCGGCTACTTGGTTGGCTGGGGTGCGTCGGGGGCATGGTTGGGGCGATTACCGACGATGCATTAGTCTAGTGGCTCGGACCAATAATCGGAGATGGCAAGAATGCTGTTTTCTTCGGTCAAATTGACAACCTGCACTTTAGGAGTCTCGTAGGGTTGTTTGTTCTGGAGAATACCTTCCATTGCTATCTACCTATTAATCTGTTTGGGACCAAAAATAATATTACTCAGCGAAATATGCAACAGTAAAACCCGACCATAACGACATTTTGGTGCAGCGGAACGGGCGGGCTGGATCCCGCGGCGCGGGGTGCATGGCTGGGGCGGGGCGGGATGCCGCGGCGCAGCCTGCGGCTGCTTGCGCTATCCCTGGGGGAGGGGGCTCAATGGTTTGAAGCCTCGCAGCCGCAGGCTGCTCAGGGCTTTTCCGGCACCCGGCCTTGCGAAAGCAAGCTTTCGACGGCCGGGTACCAAAAAAGCCCGGTGCGTTGCACCAGGCTTCAAACCGTTGAGCGGAAAACGGGATTCGGACCCGCGACCTCAACCTTGGCAAGGTTGCGCTCTACCAACTGAGCTATTTCCGCAGAAATTCTTTGGAAATCGTGCATCCCTGAGGGACCGAAGTCCAGGCTCAAGGATTCCGCCTTCCCCACACAATTTCCAAAGAACCCGTCGAAACGGGACTGCAAATATACTACGAAAAATCAAATCTGCAAAAATTTCTTTAATTTCTTCTTATCTTTGTCTCTATGAGAGGACTTGTTTTTGCTTTTCTGGCGGCGCTTCTGGCCGGGATCCCCGCCCACGACGTCACGGTCTTTGACGGCGACGTGCAGTGCATTTGGGACAATGCCTACAGCGCTTTTCCATCAATAATAAAATACGGACGCTGCTACTACGTCACCTTCCGCGAAGGCGAAAGCCACATTTTCGACAGCAAGGGTGAGGCGGCCGGCAAGATCCGCATCCTGCGCTCCCGTGACGGCCGGAAGTGGAAGAGCGTGGTCCTCCTGGAAAAGGAAGGCTACGACCTTCGCGACCCCAAACTATCCGTTACTCCGGACGGGAAACTGATGGTGACGATAGGCGGTTCCGTGTACAGGAAGCGCAAACTCGTCTCCCGCCAGCCCCAGGTCTCGTTCAGCAGCGACGGGCGGCACTTCTCCGAACCTGAGGCTACCGTCCTGCCGTCCCCGAAACCCGGAAGCAGGGAAGATGCCGGTGCTTGGATATGGCGCGTCACCTGGGACAAGGCCTCCTCCTGCGGGTACACCATTGCCTACTGGGGAAGGGAAAGCGGCTATGTCACGCTCATGCGGACCTCCGACGGCATAAACTACGAAAGGGTCACGGATATCGAGGCCCAGGGCTTTCCGAACGAAGCGACCCTGCGTTTCCTTCCCGACGGCAGGATGCTCATGTTCCTGAGGCGGGATGCCGGCGACAAGATGGCCTGCTGGGGCGTGAGCCGCCCGCCATATATCGACTGGGATGTCAAGCCCCTTGACTTCCAGGTCGGAGGCCCCGATTTCATTATCCTTGAAAACGGCACCGTCGTAGCCGGCGGACGCGACTATACCGACGGGATCCATCGCACGTACCTCTGGAAGGGGGATCCGGACGGAGATTTCACCCCCTGGCGGGTCCTCCCTTCGGGCGGCGACAACAGCTATCCCGGCTTCATGGTCGTGAAGGACGAGCTCTGGGTGGTGTACTATTCTTCCCATGAACTGAAATGGCCGGACGGCCGCCCCCGCGCTGGAATCTACCTTGCGCGCATACCCATTGAAAGCATTTAGCATATGGCAACGCAGAACCGGCTCCAGGCCCTCGACGTGATGAGGGGAATCGCAATTGCGGCGATGATCATGTTCAACAACCCCGGCGGCGGGAAGGTATTCGCACCGCTCAAGCATGCTGTATGGAACGGGCTGACCCCTACGGACCTGGCCTATCCCTTCTTCATGTTCATCATGGGAGTGGCGATCTGCTTCTCGCTGCGCAAGTTCGCGGGGCAGGAATCCAGGGCGCTTTGGAAAATCTTCCGAAGGACCGTGCTTATCTTCGTGCTTGGCGTATTCCTAAGCAACTTCAGCAAGCTCATCGGCGGGACCCTCACCATCGGGAACTGGCGCATCATGGGCGTGCTCCAGAGGCTGGCCCTGGTCTACTGCGTCGGCGCGCTGATCTTCCTTTATGTCCCGAAGAAGGCCCATCTGCCCATAGCCTTCGGCCTGATGGCCGTATATGTCGCCATCCTGCAGTGCTTTGGCGGCTATGTCTGCTCGGCGGACAACCTTCTGGCGCGCATCGACTGCGCCATCCTCGGTCCCGGCCACATGATCTCCCAGCCCGTCAAGGGCGGCAGCTTCCCCTTTGAGAACCAGTCCCTGCTCGGCACCGTCTTCTGCACCGCCCATGTTCTCCTGGGTACCTTTGCCGGCCGGCTCATAGTCGACAATCCGGCCAACGAAGACCGTGTCCGGAAGCTCGCCGTGTTCGGGGCCTCGCTGCTCTTCGCCGGCTACCTGCTGCAGTATCTCGATCCCATCAACAAGAAGATATGGACCTCGTCCTACATGCTGGTGACATGCGGGGCGGCCTCGCTCCTTCTCGGGCTGCTCATTGAAATAATCGACATACGCGGCTGGCAGAAATGGACAGGCTTCTTCAAGGTCTTCGGCACGAACGCCATCGTCTCCTATGCCCTGGCTGGACTGTTCAGCCCGCTCATCCGCACATGGGGTGTGAAGAAATTCCTGTACGGACAGGTCCTCGAGCCGGTCTTCGGACCATACGGCGGGTCCCTTGCCTACGCGCTCATATACGTAGGCTTCATTTTCCTGCTGACGCTGCCGCTTTACAGGAAAAAGATTTTCATCAGGCTGTAGGCCTAGACTTCCGGGGCCGTAGCGAACTCGCGCAGGAACCGCAGGTCGTTCTCGAAGTAGTGGCGAAGGTCGTTGACCTGCCACTTCAGCATCGCTATCCTTTCGAGACCCATGCCGAAAGCAAATCCGCTGTACTTGTCAGGATCGATTCCGGACGCCTTCAGGACGTTCGGGTCCACCATGCCGCAGCCGAGGATCTCGAGCCAGCCGGTGCCCTTGCAGATGTTGCAGCCCTTGCCGCCGCAGATATTGCAGCTGACGTCGACTTCCGATGAAGGCTCGGTGAAGGGGAAGTAGGAAGGGCGCATGCGGATCTGCGTGTCGGGCCCGAACATCTCGCGGGCGAACAGCAGGATGGCCTGCTTGAGGTCGGCGAAGGTCACGTTTTCGTCGATGTAGAGGCCTTCGACCTGGTGGAATATGCAATGCGCGCGGGCGCTGATGGCTTCGTTGCGGAAAACGCGGCCCGGGCAGATCACGCGTATGGGCAGGGGCAGGGTCTCCATCGCCCGGACCTGCACGCTGGAGGTGTGGGTGCGGAGCAGCAGGGGGTTGAGGTGTCCCGCGGACACGAAGAAGGTGTCCTGCATGTCCCTGGCCGGATGGTTGGGAGGGAAGTTCAGGGCCTCGAAGACATGGTAGTCGTCCTCGATCTCGGGGCCTTCCGCGACGTCGTAGCCGAACTTGCGGAATATATCGACGATCTCCTGGCGCACTATGGAAACGGGATGGCGCGAGCCCAGCTCGAATGGCACTCCGGGCATCGTGAGATCCTGCGCTGAACCCTTGTCCTCGCCGGCGAAGCCGACCAGGGCCTTCATCTCCTCGATCTTGGACTGGGCGGTCTGCTTGAGTTCGTTGAGGGTCTTGCCGAACTCCCGCTTGAGATCCCTGTCGATGGTGCGGAATTCGTCGAACAGTGCGGTGATCTCGCCCTTCTTTCCGAGGTAGCGGACGCGGGCTTCTTCTATCTCTTTCTGCGACTTGCACTTCAGCGCTTCAATCTCGGCGCGCAGTTTCTCGATGTCTTCTCTTTTCATTTCAACGGTTTCGTTTTTCCGCCCGCTTGTCCCGGGCCTTCTTGTCCTTGCTTCCGCCGGTCTTGAGGAAACGGGCCCACTGCCCGTCGTTCAGCACCTTCCGGAAACTGGAATAAATCTTTTCCATCCACTTGTCCTGCACGAACTGATAAAGGTCTGTGTTCGAGACTCTTGACGAATTCAGGGACATCATCTCCGCCTGCATCGCCTTGAAGTCGTGGTTGAGGATGGAATCGACGTAGAAGACCTGCCAGGGCTCCAGCTTGAGGAGCTCTGTGTAGCGGTCGATCTGCTCGTCGATATTCTCCTGCAACTTCTTGTCCTGCTGCTGCTGATTCGGGTTCTGGGCCCGCAGGCAAAGCGGCAGGCACAGTGAAAGGATCAAGATTATTTTTATATATTTGTAGTTCACAAATTGCAAAATTAATCATTTAATGATAAAAGGCAAATGAGAAAAGCTCTCTTGATACTCACTGCGGCTGCACTTCTTTTCGGAGGCGCCCTCCGCAGCGAGGCCTGCAGCAACGTCATAGTCACCAAAGGGGCGAGCGCCGACGGTTCGGTAATGGTCTCCTACGCCGCCGATTCGCACTGGCTTTTCGGCGAGCTGTACATGAAGAAGGCGGCCGACTGGAAGAAGGGTTCCAAGCTCCGCATCACGGAATGGGACACCGCCAAGCCGCTCGGCAAGATAGCCCAGGTCCCCCATACTTTCCAGACGGTCGGGAACATGAACGAGCACCAGCTCATCATAGGCGAGACCACCTGGGGCGGCCGTGAAGAGCAGGTCGACCCGAAAGGAATCATGGACTACGGCTCCCTCATCTACATCACCCTGCAGCGGGCCCGCACCGCGCGTGAGGCCATCGAAACCATAGTCAGCCTTGCGAACGAATACGGCTATCCTTCGGAAGGGGAGACCTTCTCCATCGCGGACACGCAGGAAGCCTGGATCATGGACCTGGTCGGCAAGGGCCCGAAGGACAAGGGCATAGTCTGGGTCGCCAGGCGCATCCCCGACGGGTACATCTGCGCCCACGCCAACCAGGCCCGCATCACCCGCTTCCCCCAGGATGATCCCGAGAACTGCATCTTCGCCCCGGACGTGATCCGCTTTGCACGGGAGCAGGGCTGGTTCGACGGCGAGGACGCTGACTTCAGCTTCCGTGACGCGTACAACCCCCTCGACTTCGGCGGTGCCAGGGCCTGCGACGCCCGCGCCTGGAGCGCATTCAACATCCTCTGCGACGGCATGTTCACATATCAGGAAGACGGACGGGAGATTACCCGCCCCGCCTCCGACTGGCTGCCCTACGCCATGGGCTACGACCTCAAGGGGGAGATGCCCCTTTTCGTGAAACCATCCCGCAAGGTCGGCGTCAAGGCCGTGGCGGACGTGATGCGCGACCATTTCGAGGGGACCCCCATGGACATGACGAAGGACATCGGGGCCGGTGGCAACGCCTGCCCCTACCGCTGGCGGCCGATGGGATTCGAGGTTGACGGGAAAAAGTACGTCAACGAAAGGGCCATAGCTACCCAGCAGACCGGTTTCTGGTTCGTCGCCCAGGCCCGCGGAGCCTATCCCGACCTCATCGGGGCTCTCCTCTGGTTCGGATGCGACGATGCGGCGACATCCTATCTCACGCCCGTCTACGTCAACACCCGGAAAGTCCCGGAATGCCTTCGTGAAGGCAACGGGGACCTGTTGCACTATAGCGCGACCTCGCAGTTCTGGATCAACAACCGCATCACCAATGCCTGCTACCGGATGTACGACGCGATGGCCCCGTTCGTCCGCGCCGAAGTGGACGATTTCGAGTACAAGATGATGTCGGACGTGGTCCCTGCAATGGACGCCCGCCTTACGAAGATGCTCGGCAAGGGCGGGAATTTCGCCGAGCGCCGCGTCCGCAAACGCTTGACAAAGTTTACGTTGAAGGCGGCCATGGATCAGTTCCGCAAGTGGACGGATCTCGAGGAGACCCTTACGGTGAAGTTCATAGACGGCAATGTCAAGGCCCAGGATGAAAAGGGCCGTTTCCGCCATACCGAGTACTCGGAAGGCATTCCCGACGGCCTCGAGCAGCCGGGCTACACCGCGAAATGGAAGGAAGCCGTCGCCCGTGACAATGGTAAAGTATTAGAATCAAGATAAAATGAAAAAGTTCTTCATTTCTCTCGGCCTGCTGTTAGCAGCGGCGACCCTTTTTGCCCAGGAACCCATCCTGGGTGCTGTCAGCAAAGAAGTTTCCGGCAACGAAGCCGTTGTTTCGAATATCACGAAACATGGCTCCTACACGCCCTCGTTCAAATGTGACGGGACCAACGGCAAGGTGCGCAACGTCATCCTGATGATAGGGGACGGCATGGGTAACGGCCACGTGGCTTCCGCCTTCTATGCCAACGGGGGAGAACTCACGATGACGAACCTCCGCTCGATGGGCTATGTATGCACCCAGTCCGCGGACAGCTTCACGACTGATTCGGCGGCGTCCGGAACGGCCTACGCCACCGGCAGCAAGACCAACAACCGCTATCTCGGCGTCGGCCCTGACGGCAAACGTCTCAAGAACATTCCCGAGACTGTCGTGCCCAGGGGCTATGCAGCCGGCGTCGTCTCCACGGACGACGTGCACGGAGCCACCCCCGCGGCGTTCTTTGCCCATCAGCCCAACCGCAAGATGGTCGCCGAGATCTGGGGCGACATTCCTTCCAGCTATCTGAGTTTCCTCTCCGCCGGCGACAGGAAGGTGTACAATAAGCAGGATGAGGCCACGCGCAAGGCCATAGAAGAGAAGTTCAAGGTCGTCTATGAACCCGGCAATTACGATGACGACAAGGTGCTCTACCTGCCTCCTACCGTGAAAGTCGGCGAAAGGGGCAACTACCTTCCTGAGACCACTCAGATGGCAATCGACTTCCTCTCTAAGAAGAGCAAGAAGGGATTCTTCCTCATGGTCGAAGGCGCCCGCATCGACAAGGAGGCCCACGGCAACCGTCTTGACGGAGTCGTCGGGGAGACCCTCGACTTCGACAAGGCCATCGAGGTTGCCATCCGCTTCGCCGAGAAGGACGGCCACACGCTGGTCGTCATCAGCGCCGACCACGAGACCGGCGGCATGACCCTCAAGAGCGGCCAGCCGGAGCCCGGCACCGTCGCCGCCGTCTTCTCGAGCAAGGGCCACACCCCCTGCTTCGTGCCCCTGTTCGCCTACGGGCCCCACTCCCGCGACTTCGCCTGCATCCAGCAGAACAATGACGTGGCAAACAAGATCAAGGGCCTTTTGAAGTAGTTTCTGCGTGGCGGCTAATATCCTCTGCCGCAGCTATTTGAATAGAGTCGCTTCCATCGATTTCGACTTGAATTCAAATTGTAAATGCAACTGATATAAAAGTGATTGAATAGTAAGTTGGAAGAAAAAGGAGACAAGCTTTAAGACTTGTCTCCAACGGAAAAGCTTACTATCTTAGCCGTCAATCGCCAAATATCAG
>JAEEIQ010000108.1 GCA_016281435.1 Bacteroidales bacterium | reverse complement strand
TTCACAAGGACCTCGCTGACGCAGGCCAAGGCCAAGAACTCGGATCCTTCGCCGTTCCTTTCGGTGAACACCACGACAGGCTACCTGCCCGTGAACACGACCGTAGTCACCACCGGAGCAGGCGCGACCTACACCACCAAACTATGGAAGACATGGGAATAGGATTATCCCGATTTTTTACGAAATTTGTGTGCTGAAAAAGAACAAATCAATTCAAGTACCTATATGAAACGCATCATTTCAACCCTTCTCTTCCTGGCGGCCCTCTGCATCGGAGCGCAGGCCCAGGATAACGTTCCCACCCAGGCCCCTGTGACCAAGATCGGCATCATCGGACTGGACACGTCCCACTCGATCGCCTTCACCAAGTACCTCAACGACCCCAACAGTTTCGAGCCCCAGGTCCTGAAGTATGAGGTGGTCATCGCCTATCCTTACGGCACCCAGACCATCGAGTCGGCTTCCAAGAGGATCCCGAAGTACATTGACGAAATACAGAACTACGGAGTCAAGATCGCCGGCTCCATCGAGCAGGTGATCAGCCAGGCCGACTGCATCTTCATCGAGACCAACGACGGAAGGATGCACCTCGACCAGGCAATCGAAGTCTTCAAGTCCGGAAAGAAGGTCTACATCGACAAGCCTCTGGGCTCCACCCTCGGCGAGACCATCGCCATCTTCAAGATGGCCGAGAAATACGGAACTTCGACCTTCTCCTCCTCTTCCATCCGCTTCGCCCAGCAGAACCAGGACCTGCGCGCCGGCGTCTACGGTGACGTCAAGGGAGCCGACATCTACTCCCCGCACCATCCGGAGCCGACCCATCCTGATTTCGGCTACTACGGCATCCACGGAGTCGAAGGCCTGTTCACTGTCATGGGACCCGGCTGCAAGGAGGTTTCCCGCGTCCACAGCGAGCAGGGTGACATCTGCACCGGCGTCTGGGAAGACGGCCGCCTCGGCACCTTCCGCGCCATCACCACCGGACCCAACATCTACGGAGGCACCGCCATCACTTCCGCCAAGAAGGCTGTTCCCGCCGGCGGCAATGACGGCTACAAACCCCTCGTGAACGCCATCCTCGCCTTCTTCGAGACCGGAACCCTTCCTGTTTCTCCAGACGAGACCATCGAGATCTTCACCTTCATGAAGGCCTCCAACATGAGCCTCAAGCAGGGTGGAAAGCCCGTCAAGATGAGCGCCGCCCTCAAGGCCGGCCAGGCTGACGCCAACAAGATCATCAAGGCCATCGAGAAGGCCGAGCAGCCTAAAAAATAACGGTGGAAGGACTGTTCCATGGTTCCCTCCCATACGTGATGGGGACCAGACTGGAATGCATCATCGCAGGGGCTCCGCAGAGCAAGTCGGAGCCCCTTTGGAATAAACTCAGCGAGATAGCCGTGAGGCTGGACTCCGGATTGAACCGCTTCGATCCGAAAAGTGAAGTCGGCACGCTCAATGCCGCATGCCCCCTTTCCGGAACGGAAATCAGCCGTGGACTTGCCTCCCTGCTTGAAGAAAGCAGGCGGTGGTGGGAACTTACGGACGGCCTGTTCGACGTGTGCAGGGGCGGAATGAAAGATTTGTCTTTGACATACTCTCCCCAGGGTAAGGCAACGGTCTCGATACCCGCGTCCGGACTTGATTTCGGAGGGATCGCCAAGGGGTGGTTCCTGAAGATCTGCAGGCAAGTCCTCTTTGAGGAAGGCATCGGCTGCGCGTTCGTGAACTTCGGCGGATCCGCCATCCTCGCCCTCGGCGGGCAGCCAGGAGCCGAAAGTTGGAAAGTCCGGGTAACAAGCCCCTATGACGGTATCCCTGTATGCGAGGTGACGCTTCGCGACAAGGCCCTGTCCACATCCGGGAACAGCCCCGGATACACGGGGCATGTCGTAAACCCGAAAAACGGGAAAGCCGTGGAAGACAAGATCCTGACCGCAGTGGTATGCGACGACCCGCTGGAAGCGGAAGTGCTCAGCACGACGCTGATGATGGCGGACGGCGGGCAGAGAAAAAAACTGAGGGGAAGATTCCCCGAATGCGAATTCGGAATATACGAATTGTAATATAAATATGGAAGAAATAAACGAAAACGTGGACCTCGGTCTGCGCAAATTCATCAAGGATCTCGGCCTGATGGCCGGCGGGGCGACGCTGCTCGCTACCGCCCCGTGGCTCAGCTCCTGCACCCCGGACAAGATAGCCGAGGTGAGCAAGGAAAAAGCCCGCATAGGCATGATCGGGGTCGGTTCACGTGGCCAGTACCACATCCACAACCTCCTGAACATCAAGCACGCGGAGATAGTCGCCCTGTGCGATCCCTACCAGACCAACCTCGACGCGGCGCACGCCCTGGTCCCCAAGGCGAAGACCTATACGGACCACCGCAAGATGCTTGAGGACAAGGACATAGACGGGGTGATCATTTCAACTCCCCTCGGCACCCATGCAAGACTGACCCTGGACTCCCTCGCCGCCGGCAAGCACGTCTTCTGCGAGAAGGCCATGGCCAAGACCTACGAGGAGTGCAAGGCCGTCTATGACGCCTATATGAACTCCGACAGGGCCCTCTACTTCTGCATGCAGAGGATGTATGACGAGAAATACCTGAAGGGCATCCAGATGGTCCAGGCCGGACTCATCGGAGATGTCGTGGGCATGCGCTGCCACTGGTTCCGCAACGCCGACTGGCGCCGTCCCGTCCCCTCCCCCGAGCTCGAAAGGCACATCAACTGGCGACTCTACAAGGAGTACTCCGGAGGCCTGATGACCGAACTCGCCAGCCACCAGCTCGAAATCTGCATCTGGGCGGCCGGGAAGATGCCGAGCGAAGCCGTCGGTTTCGGTGATATCGTCTACTGGAAGGACGGACGCGAGGTCTATGACAGCGTCAATGTCACCTACCGCTTCTCCGACGGGCGCAAGATCAACTATGAATCCCTGATCTCCAACAAGTTCAACGGGATGGAAGACCAGATCCTCGGAAAGAACGGCACGATGGACCTCTCGAAGGGCGTCTACTACCTTGAGGACGACAACATGATCTACGGCATGCGCCAGCTTCTCGACAACATCAAGACCGGAGTCTTCGCCGCCGTGCCGACCGCCGGCCCGAGCTGGAGGCCCGAACTCAAGAGCGAGTACGTGCCCCACGCCGTCCTCGACAAGAAAGTCACCATCAACCCGGGACAGAGCATGATAGGCGTGGACGCCGACGGCTCCGACCTCATCGTCTCCGCTTTCTGCACCTCCTGCATCACCGGAGAGAAGGTAAAGGACGTTGTCGAAGAGGCATACTGCGCGACGATGCTCTGCCTGCTCGGCAACGAGGCAATGGAGAAGAAGACCGCTGTCCCCTTCCCCGAAGAGTACAAGATCCCCTACATGAAATTCTAAAGCGCCATGAAAGACATTATCATAAAGGCGTCCCACATCAGGCGCGAACTCTGGGTCCTGCTCGGCTGCCTCGTCGTGGCCTACGGGATGAACATCTACGCGATCATCCACTTCGCCCGCCCGGCCAAGGAACTCTACATGACCAT
>JAEEIQ010000107.1 GCA_016281435.1 Bacteroidales bacterium | reverse complement strand
TCGTCGTTCTCATGGATGGACCCGAACACTCCGGAGGCTTTCTGGATTTCGGCCCCTTCGGCCAAGACGGGTGCCATGGAAAAGGACCAGTATCCAACGGGCTTCAACGGCTCGTGCAAATATGCTCCTTCACAGGAACTTGTGGACGCGTTCCCGGGCGCGAACGGATATCCGGTCACGGACTCCCGCAGCGGATACGACCCCAAGCACCCTTACCTCAACCGCGATCCCCGCTTTTATTCGGCCATATTTTACAACGGCTGCGAGCTGACCCGTCAGGGAGATGCTTCGGATGTCATGTACACCTTCGACATGTCCGTGGGCGGAAGGGACATGAATGGCCTTGTCGGCAACGGGCTGACGAACTATTACCTTCGCAAATTCACCTATGCCGGATGGAACGCCTCGGACCAGTCCGTGCAGACCATGCCCCGTGCCGTCATACATATAGGATGGAGGGATATGTGCCTTGCGCTTGCGGAGGCAGCGAACCGTGCAGTAGGGCCGCTCGACAACCGCTACGGCTGGTCGGCGAGGGACGCCCTTGCATATATCCGCGCCCGCAGCACCGCGGACGGCAGGCCGGGCCTGGGATACGGCGGCGACCCATACCTGGATGAATGCGCCGCCGACCGCGCGAAGTTCGAGGCCCTCGTGCGCAATGAACGGAGGCTGGAATTCTGTTTCGAAGGAAAGAGGCTGACCGACCTGATCCGCTGGGGGGTGAGCCTTGAAGAACGCAACAGGAGCGTGCACCGGGTGAAGATACTCGTTTCGGGCAGCGTGACCGCTTATTCGTCGGTGGTCACGGACGAACGCGCCCTTCCTTCCGTATGGACCCCGCTGCCGTACGCGGAAATGGTGAACGCCCCTTCGATGATTCAGAACGAAGGCTGGGAAACATGGAGCAACAAGAAATGAAAAGATTATTGACATTGGCCGCTTCGGCCCTTCTGCTGGCTTCCTGTTATGATCCTTACGTCAAGGATTACGACTGGTCGGGGGTTTACGTGGCATACCAGTATGACCTCCGTTCACTGGTCGTCGGGGAAGGCATGTCCTTCGATTTCGGCACCGTGCTCGGGGGCGTGATAGAAAACGCCCGTGACAGGAAGGTCTCCTTCGAGGTGGACGACGCGCTTCTTACCGGCAGCCTTGAGGCTTACGGCGGGACGACCGCTTTCGAGGGCCTCATGACATCCCCTTCGCAGACTTACGTCTCTTCGGCCATTGAAAAGTCCGGGATTACGAAAGTCATCCCCTTGCCAGGCAGCATGTACAGCCTTTCGTCCGACGGGATGATGACTATCGCCAGAGGCTCGCACACGGCTGCGGTCACCTTCAAGGCGGATTCCCTGGCGCTGCTCTCCGATCCCGCTGCAGGAGCCGCTCCGTATTACGCATTCGCCTGGAAGATAACGTCCGCCGATGCGGATACCGTGATGGTCTCCAAGAGTTTCCAGATCATAGCCCTGAGGCTGGAAAACCTGTTCTTCGGCAACTGGTATCACGGAGGAGAATCCTGGCAGATCGATGACGCCACGGGGGCTGAGATCCCTTCATCCAGGACGGTGTATCCGACCTCTATTCCTTCGGCAGGCGGGACCTCGGCAGTCTATTCACTGACTACAAAAGACGCCTACAGCTGTAAGACCGACTACTTTCATAATGCCGCCGGGTCGCTGACCATCTCCCTGGCCGGGAAGGGCGTGAGCGTGTCCGGAACAGGCGTGACCGACCTCGGTTCGTCCTGGAACGATTCGAAACTGCTCCAGGGCAGGAAAATATATCTGAACTATAAATACGCTTCCGGCGGAGGCCGGAGCACTGTCGTGCGCGACACCCTGACCTTCCGCAACCGCGAAAGGGACGGAGTGAACGAATGGCAGGATTCTAACAAGGAGCATTACAGATGAGAAAAGAGATTGTCATATCGGCCCTGGCGGCCTTGCTGGCCGCATGCACTCCGGGCGGCAATGTCTCCGGAGGCGGGGAAAACGCCGGCGGGTCCGGTGAACCCTGGACTGTACGGGCCAGGGAGACGCCGGCTTCCGGGTGGGCGGAGTACAAGGCATGGACCGTGGACCGCCTCCCGGGCTTCAAGGCCGGTGCGGAGCCGAAGACCGACCGCTACGGAGGCTGGAAGACGGGATCTTCCTTCGACGCCACCGGATTCTTCCGTGTACAGAAAGAAGGCCGCAGGTGGTATATAGTCAGTCCCGAAGGCAATCCCATGGTCTCGGCACAGGTAGGCGCATTCGTCGTCGGAGGGTCGGCCCGTCAGCAACAGGCCCTCGCATCTACCTTCGGCACTACGCCGAGATGGGCGGCTTCCGAGATGTATTACCTGAAGTCGAAAGGCTTCACCGGAGTGGCCGGATCGACCAGTGTCATAAAGGATATCTCCGACCGTATCGCCTATAACGTCTACCTCAACCCCATGACCGCCTATGTGCGCGAACTCCGCAAGACCATCAAGGTCCCTGACAGGATGCCCGTGGTCTTCGACGACGGCTATGCGCAGGAACTCTCCTCCCAGGTCTCGTGGCTGGACAAATATTCCGGCGACCCTTTCTGCTTCGGAGTGACCACGGACGACGAACTGTTCATGTCCGACGACATGTTGAAGGTCTATCTGACCGTTTTCCCCGCCGGGAATGCCAACAGGACCGCCGCACAGAACTGGCTGGATGCCAGGAAAGGCCGCAGCGGTTGCACCTGGCAGGATGCGGATGCTGCCGATATCGACGCCTTCAAGGCCTTCTGCCTCGAGGAATACCTGAAGAAGACCGCGTCGGCCGTGCGCCTTGCCGCTCCGGGGATCATGTACCTTGGCCCCCGGTTCTACAAATGGACTTCCGAACTCTCGAGCAGGGCGATGATGGAGGTTGCCGGGAAGTATGTCGACATTGTCTGCATCAACCACTTTACGAAGTGGGAGCCGTCCCAGGAAGATCTGGCGAACTGGTCGGAATGGTCCGGCCGTCCCGTAATGATCACTTCGTTCGACGTCAAGGGGGAAGATTCCGGCCTTCCGAACACCGGAGGTCTCGGATGGATAGTTCCCACCCAGGAGGACCGCGGGAAGTTCTACGAGAATTTCGTCATATCGCTGGTGAAATCAGGCTGCTGCGTCGGCTGGCAGTGGTACACATACATGGACAACGATCCAGAGAACACCACCGCGGATGCTTCGAACAAGGACTCGAACAAAGGTATCGTGGCATGGGATTTCACGCGTTACGAGGCCCTGATAAGCCATATGGAAGCCGTCAACAGGCAATTGTACAATCTTACCCTTTATTTCAAGGAATGAAAGCCATGCATATATTTGCTTCCTGGCTGGCCCTGGCCCTTGCCTCCTGCGGCCCCGTTCCTGCTGAAGGACCGGGTGAAGGAGGGACTGCGGACAAGGAGCCCGTCGTCGTCATGGCGAAGGAGACCCCCTCTTCCCAATGGGTCGGATACCCTTCCCTGACCGTGGACCGCATCCCGGGCTTCACTCCCGGAAAGACCCCCGAAACCGATAAATACGGAGGTCTGGCTTCCCGCACCTATGAGGCGACCGGATGGTTCAGGGTCCAGAAAATCGACGGACGCTGGTGGATGATAGACCCGCTGGGCCATCCGTTCATCGCCGCTTCCGTGGGAGAATTCACCGTCGGGGGATCCGCCCGCCAGCAGCAGGCGCTTTCAAGCACCTTCGGGACCACGCCGCGCTGGGCGGCCGCGGAAATGACGTGGATAAGATCCAAAGGTTTCACGGCCCTGGGAAGGGGAAACTCCAACACCGTCAGGACCATACCCACCCGCATTCCCTACTGCGTCTATGCGGGTCCTATGACATCTTATGTGCGCCATCTGCGCGGAGACCTGAAGTACAATATCCCGACCAATACGCCAATAGTTTTCGACAGCGGTTACGACGAATACCTGTCGTCCCTGAGCTGGATCACCCAGTACGCCGACGATCCCTACTGCATAGGCATATTCGCCGATAATGAGCTTTTCTGGACCGACGACCTGCTCAAGATATACCTCGAAAGGCTCGCTCCCGCAGACGTGAACAGGACCACGGCCCAGAAGTGGCTGGACGAAAGGAAGGGTAGGACAGGATGCACGGCCTCCGACGCCACCGCCGAAGACAAGGATGCGTTCAAGGCCTTCTGCCTCGACAAATACCTCAGCCGCACCCTTGCTGCGATACGGAGTTTCGACGCCAACCACATGTTCATAGGCAGCCGTTTCTACAAATGGACATCCGAGCTCGCCAGCGAGGCGATGATGCAGGTGGCCGGCCGCTACATGGACATCGTGTCCGTCAATTATTATACGAAATGGGAGCCCGATCAGGAGGCTTTCTCGCGCTGGGAAAGCTGGTCCGGACGGCCCATACTCATATCCGAATTCTACGTTAAGGGAGAGGACAGCGGCCTTCCGAACAATTCCGGCCTTGGCTGGATAGTCCCCACCCAGGAGGACAGGGGCGTGTTCTACGAGAATTTCGTCATCGGCCTTCTCAAGAGCGGCAAGTGCGTTGCCTGGCAGTGGTTCAAGTACCAGGACAATGATCCCGAGGACACGACGGCCGACGCTTCCAACACCGATTCGAACAAGGGCCTGGTAAAATGGGATTTCTCCCGGTATGACGCGATGATTTCCCATATGGAGGATGTGAACGCTCAGATATACAACATTGCAAATCATTATAACTAAAACCAATATGCGTATGAAAACTTTAAGCACCTTGAGGGCGGTATCTTACTGCCCGCCTGAAATCACGGAGATCAGTCTTCCGGTTGAGGAGATTCTCTGTGAAAGCGTGAACGGGATGACTCTCCCGGACGCCGGCTATGATGACACCGGATTTATTTTCTAAACGACCTGCCGTATGAAAAAGATCTTAGCTTTTGCGATACTTGCGGCAGCCGCAATGGTATCATGCTCCAGAATCGAGAACGCTCCGGCCCCGGCTGGAGAAGGAGTGAAGATGACAGTCAACGCTACGATGCCCGGGACCGTCGGCGATCCCGACACGAGGGTGAAGTTCGACGCCCTTACCGCCGGCAAGTTCCCCATGAAATGGGGTGCCTCGGGTGAGGTCCTGAGGATTTACGAACGCGTTGACAATTCCTCATGGTCTGCAAAGACGACTACCAGCAATTATACCCCGTCCGGAGATTATTCGACGGCCGCTTTCGAGGTTACCCTTCCTTCGACTGCAGGTTCCTCGTTCGATTACTGGATAGTATATCCCGGTGGAGCCAACAACTATCAGATAGGCTCCGGAGACAATCCGACAAACTATCTCAACATAGTAAGGATGGGAAGCAATGCGACCCCGCAGGTCCCGACGGCTTCGAGTCCGGACAGCAGGTATTTCTTCCTTGTCGCATCCAAGACCGGCCTTTCGGCCCGTCCGACCAGCATCGACGCCGATTTCGTTTCCGTCTCCTCGTTCGGCAAGATGACGGTTACGGGTCTGGCCGCGGCTTCGGTCTCGAATATCCGCATCACTTTCAATGCCAAGTCGCACGTCACCGGCTTCATCGACTACCGGGTGGACACCGATGCGGTTTCCCTTGTCAAATCCAATTCCTGGAGCAAGAACTACATCGACATCGATCCCAAGAACATTTCGATCAACTCGACCTCGTTCGATGTCTGGTTCGGGCTGGCCTGCCAGACCATAGCTGCGGGAGAGACCGTGACCGTGGACTTCTCGACTCCAGGCGCAGTCTATTCCAAGACCTTCACCATCCCCGCCGGCAAGTCCCTTGACTTCCAGAGGGGGCGTGTCGTCGGATTCAATCTTGACATGGCAGGAGTTGCCGGAAAGAAAGTCCTGACGTTTGATTTCACGTCGGCCAATTCCGAAAAAGTCCCTGTTGAGGCGAAGACCCTGACCGCTATCACGACCCTCGGCCTCAATAACTTTACATGGACCGCCGATGACGGCAATGATTATGCCTTCACCAATAATGGATCGTTCTATCATCGTGAAGAGCAGGCCTTTGCCCAGATAGCGCCCACGAATTACGGCTATCTTGGCCTTCCCGCAATTGCCGGATTCAAACTTGCGAAAATAGGTTTCGTCCGCATGTATTCCGGTGCCCGCAGCATTGAGATTACCACCGCGGCTCCGTTGACGGATGCATCCCAGTCTTTGACGACGTCTGATTGGACCAGTGCAACCCCTCCGGAAATAGTTCTCGCGAATCCGGCTGTCAACACCAGATACTATATTCACGCCACCAGCGGGTACACGGATATAGTCAAAATCATTCTGACATATGAGGAGTAGATTATTCCTGGTTGCCGTTGTCCTTGCCCTTGTCGCTCTTCCTTCCTGCGACAAGAACAAGGGCAAGGACAACCACACCCCGGACAAGCCTGATCCGGGCCAGACTACGGACCCGGACCCGGGCCCGTCGACTCCGGCCGGGCCGACCGCAGTGCAGCTGCAGACAGTCGCCGATTTCGTCTCCCTTGCGGTGGCGGGCGACGACTACTGCGCCTCGCTGGCCAATGCCGGAGGCAAGTTCACCATGACCACGTTCAGCGGGAAGACCTGTTCCATAGACGCGGAGATTCCCATCGTCGCGGAAGGCGCGTCGACTGCCGGGCTCAAGGACTATGTCCTGGACGGGACCCGCTTCGCCGAGTTCCATCTCGCAGGTGAAACCGTCTCGCTTCCGAGCGATATCCACCAGTGGTACAATCCTCCCCTTCCCCGCAACTGCGAGCGCCTCAGCGTCCTTTTCAGCGGCAACGCCTTCTGTGACGACGCCACGATACTCCTGCCCGGGATGGTCACCGCGACCGAATCGGCCACGGTCGAACTCGGCAGGGTCCTGAAGGAAGGTGCCACCCTTGCGGACTGGAATACGAACTTTTCGACGGCCTTCTGGTGCTCCTACGGCCTTTGGACTCCCGCCGATGCTGACTGGCCCATAGTCATAGGCGCGAATTCTTCCTTCGAGGATGCCCTCAAGGCCAAGGCCTGGGACGTCGTCACCATCATGGAAGACTCGACGGTCGAAGCCGGATGGACCTATACCGCGGCGACCGGCCAGGCGGTCAATGACCTGCTTGGTAAAATATTCACTACATGCAAGTCCCCGAGGCCTACGGTGCTGCTCATGCTCGCCCCGGCCCTGCCGTCCGCGCATGAAACGGTGGTCAGCCGTTTCGAGGGAAGCTCGGACAAAATGTTCGAGGCCCTCGCAGCCTACGGCAAGGCGGTCACGGAGAACACCGGCATCTATGATGTCGTTTCCGTCTGCGCCGCCCAGCAGAACCTGCGAACTTCCACGCTCATCTACTCCTCCGCCAACGGCCTGACCCGCGACGGGGTGCGCCTCGACTGCGGGGTTGGTTGCTTTACCGCCGCCGGTGCGGTGTTCTGCAAGATCCTCGAACCCTGCATGGGCTTCAAGTTCGACCAGAACAGCTATGTCTTCGGGCAGGACAGCACGGAAGAAGGGCAGATAGCCACGGCCGTCACGCCCGCAAACCTGCCGCTGTGCCGTTATGCCGCTTCGAATGCCGCTTCCTTCCCCCTGAAGATTACGGACCTTTCGTCCCTTTCCCCGGACGTCAACGGCTCCGCCATCCCGGGTGTAGGGAGCGACACTTACCCTGAAACCCTTTAATGACACGGGATATGGAAAAGTTTTTCAAAGCATTTGCAATCACCGCGATCTCCGCGGCTTTGCTCTCGTGTGCAAGGGAAGAATTCCGCGTCCCTTCCGAAGGCGCTTCCGGCGATGTCGCCGTCCTCGATGTAACAGGCTCCATTCCTGCTACGAGGACGTCTTTCGGCGCCCTTTCGAACGGCGCGTATCCGGTTTCATGGTCCGCGGCGGGAGAGTCCGTCCGCCTATATGAAAGGGTTGACGGCGCTTCGTGGAGCGACAAGAACGTCTCGCTGGCATATACGCCATCGGACGGCCTGACTACGGCCTCGTTCAAGTTCAACATCGTTCCGCAGATAGCCTCGCGCTTCGATTACTACGTGGTCTATCCCGCCAATGGCCTCACCTACCAGATCAAGAATACCGATGCCCAGGACAAGTGGCTCAATACCATACGCCTTGGTACTGCGGGAACGCAAGTCCCCCGGGCCGACGGCGTGGACAGCCGCTTCACCTACCTTATAGGCAAGAAGGACGGACTGACGAAGCAGCCGTCTTCGCTGGACGTCGAGTTCAATCACATCCTGGCCTATGGGAAGATGACCGTGCGCAACCTCGCCATCGCGTCCACCGACTCCCTTTCGGCAATCAGGATTGCTTTCAACGACAAATCCCATGTCGTGGGCTTCATCGATTACCGCATCGACGAGGACAGGGTGGACCTCACCAGGGCTTCCGCCAGCAAGCAGTACATAGACATCAATCCGAAGAACCTGAAGGTCAGTCCTGACGGATTCGACGTCTGGTTCGCGATCGCGCCCATGACCGTTGCCGCCGGCGAAAGCATGACTTTCTCCTTCACCACCGGAGCCGGGGACGTCACGAAGACCGTATTCATCCCCGAAGGCAAGCCTATGGAATTCAAGAGGGGACGTGTCCTCGAGTTCGCAGTCGACATGACCGGAACTTCCATTCCGAAGAAGTTGCAGTTCGACTTCGCGACCGACGATAAGACCCTTCCCAGCGGCGCCAGGACCCCGAACGGGATGAGGGAATGGTTCTCCTTCTCGAAGCCTGATAAACTCGGAGGCGGAGACTACGTGTTCTACAATGCGGGCGGAGCCTACCACGGCACCGACAAGGCCTATTCTACCGTGTACGACGGGGCCGCCACAGGATTCCTCGGATTCCCCGCCATCCCCGGCTACAGGCTGTCCCGCATTACGGTTGACCGCACCGGCGCGACAGGCGCGAACCTCTACCTCGAGATTGTCGGCGACGTCGCATCCAAGACGGCGATAACCGAGAAGATAAACTTCCCCAAGGGCATTGCAAATCCTCCGTCGATAGTGCTGACCGGCACCCGTGAGAATACGGTTTACTGGTTGCATTCCCTGGACAATACCTATGTCACGATGGCGACCTTGAGCCTCGAATATGAGGTGGCCGCTCCTGCGGATGCCCATGAATCGGACTACGACGTGTTCCTGCTGCTCGGCCAGTCCAACATGGCCGGACGTGGCGACTACGAGAAGACGGATTGCTCGCCTATACCGAACGTGTACCTGTTCACGTCCGGGGCCGAAACAGCGGTCTATGCCGCCCAGCCCCTGCTGAACATGATGTCCACGATCAGGAAGGGTTATTCGATGCAGAAATTCAACCTCGGCGGGCCGTTCGCGGCAAAGGTGAACGCTTCCACCGGCCGCAAGGTCCTGCTGGTCGTGAACGCCCGCGGCGGCACTTCCATCGACAGGTGGCTCAGCGATGCCGAGGTGGTGAATTTCACTGAGGCTGACGGGGACGAAGGGTATCTGTGGGACACTCCCATGCCGAACTTCTTCAGCGAGGCCGTGCGCCGCGCGAAGGCTGCGTCCGCATATGGAACGCTCCGCGCCGTGATCTGGCACCAGGGCGAAGGCGACTCGTCGGCTGAGAAGGCGCCCCTGTACATGCCGAAGTTGCAGAGATTCGTTTCCGAACTGCGCTCTGCGCTCGGCATGACGGCCGAACAGCTTCCGTTCATCGTGGGTGAGCTCAATTATGCCCTCGACGGTGCCGCGAACCTGAATCCCGTGTTGAATCAGGTATCGTCTTCCATACCGAACAGCGCCTGCGTCTCCGCCGACGGCTGTGCCTCGAAGACTGATAACACGCATTTCACCAAGGAGGGACTTACGCTCCTCGGCGAAAGGTATGCCGACAAGTATCTGGAAATGGCGCATTGATGATGAAAAAGACGCTTGTTTTTATCACATCCTTGCTGCTGGCTTTGTCCATGAGTTCCTGCCGCCCGGAGAAGGACGGCAGGGAGCTCAGGGGCGTGGTCATCTACCCCTCAGACGTTACTTCCGTCGGTATCCGCGAATGGGACCGGCGGATAAAAGTCTCGGGCATAAATCTCGTGGGCATCCATGCGGCGACCTTCCATGAGCCTCTTGACTCCCTTGAAGCGTTCGTTCGGAGCCGCACCGGGAGGCAGTTCCTGAGGCTCTGCCGGCGCAGGGGAGTGGATGTCGAGTATGAACTCCACGTGCTCCAGTTGCTTTTGCCCCGGGACCTTTACGGATCGCATCCGGAGTATTTCCGTATGGATGCATCCGGGGCCAGGCAGCAGAAGTACAACATGTGCTTTACCTGCGACGAGGCGTTCGAAGCCATGCGGCCGCAAGTCCGTGAGATGATGAAGTGGCTGCGTCCGACGACGCACCGGTATTTTCTCTGGACCGATGACGTACAGGGCGCCTTCTGCCAGTGCGAAAGCTGCCGGGAGTACTCCCCGTCCGAGCAGGCCCTGCTATATGAAAACCGGCTTCTGGAGATGTTGAGGGAATATGACCCGAAGGCGACCCTGGCCCATCTGGCCTATGTCCAGACCATGGAAGCGCCGCGAAAGGTCGAGCCCGCTGAAGGGGTGTTCCTGGAATATGCGCCCATAGAGCGGGACTATTCCCAGGCGCTGCCGCAGGAGAGCCGCCGCGTGCTGGAGGAGAACCTCGAAGTCTTCCCGAAGGAGTCCCTGCACATACTGGAGTACTGGCTTGACGAGTCCATGTTCTCCAGGTGGAAGAGGAACGCCCTTGTCCCCCTGCCCTTCGATGAGCAGAACTGCAGGCGCGACGTCAATCTCTACCGGAACCTCGGTGCGCGTTCTATTACTTGCTTCGCCACCTGGCTGAACGCTTCTTACATGCGGCAGTATGGCTCCGTGGAAGAGTGCTTCAGAGGGTACGGCCGTGCGTTCAGCAATGGCGAAAGCCCGCTGACACTGACCTTTGGGAGCAAACCCTCCACGGTCCGGGGATTCCACGCCCCCTGGCACGGGCTGGCGGATGACGACACGGCCCTGGCCTGCATGGCCACGGAGGACTCCCTTGTCTTCCGATTCGAGGTGAACGAGAAGACCTTCTGCTATTCGGAGGACTTTCCGCAGGAGAGGGTGGTCGACGATGAAGACAGGGTGGAGCTGTTTTTCAGTCCCACAGGAGATATGTCGGAGCCGTATTACTGCATGGAGATCGATCCCCTCGGCCGGCCGATGGACTACAAGGCCGTCTACTACAGGGAGATGGATTACGGTTGGACTTTCCCCGGAGTCAGGATTTCTTCTTCGGTTTCGGAAGGAGGCTACTCGGTCGAGGTCGCTTTCGCAAAGTCTGGCCTGGCCTCTTTGGGCATCGATCCCTCGGACGGTTTCTGGCTCGGGGCCTTCCGTGCCGATTTCCGCACTGACGGCAGCGTGGACTGGTACTCACTCCGCTCGACTGCTGACAGGGAAGCGGATTTCCATAAGCCGGACATCCTCGTTCCCTGCCGCGCCGCCCGCTAGCGTCTATTGACGACACATGGCCGTGGCCCGTGGCGGATAAGTTTCTTGCTTACACGTTTTTCACTATGGACGCTTCACGCGATTTCGCGTGAAGCGTTGTGTGTTATTTCGCTAGTTGTCAAATAGATAGCTGCCACGGGCGCAGGTGCGTCATCCTGCCATCCACCCTTGCGTTCAACAACCCGACAAATATCTGCGCAGTGCCCCGCACGCGATCTCCTGTTCCCAACCCGAAAAACACCTGCGCGCTGACCTTTGCCCCGCAGCCGTCCGGATTGATTCTTAAGCGCCTGAATTATATTGTTTTAGCCGTTTGGCCTTGCGTAAAATGACGCAAGGCCGGGCAATATTATGTTAAGTTTGTTCTTGCAAGCAGGGATGAAAAGCATCTGTCGATACAGTAAACAACCGGGGGATGCGGAAGGCCTCGTCTGTGCTGTCCGACACGGGTTAGGCTTTTTTGGGCAAAAAGAGTATCTTTGTATTCACTATGAGAAAAATAAGAGAAATACTTCTGGCGGCCGTGTGCCTTCTGTTCGCGCTGGCCGTCGCGGCTGCATGCATCTGGAGCCGCGAAATAAGGACGCTGGCCACCCTGCATCAGGTCGGGGACAATCCCTATCTTTACGAGATGGAGTACAAGGCCGCGTATGACCTTGATGCCGTGATAAACGCCGATATAGATTCCAATTCGAAACTGCTTCAGTTCGTGGTTTCGCGCCTGGCGAAGGGCATTCCGGTGAAGACCGGGGGTATCAAGACCGGAGATAGTTTCAGCGGAGGGGAAGGGGAGCACTGCACCAGTTTTCAGGCGGCTTCCACTGACGGCGGATGGCTCTACGGGCGCAACTACGATTTCTTCAAGAACCCGTCCCTGGTGACCGTGTCCAGGCCGAAAAAAGGCTACGCCTCGCTTTGCGTCAGCGACATGTCCCATTTCGGATACAACCTCGAAAAGCTTCCGGACAGTTTCGCCGGCAAGGCCCTCGCGCTGGCCGCCATATACGCTCCGCTGGACGGAGTCAACGAGAAAGGCCTCTGCACATCGATAATGGCCCTCCCGAAGCAGGCTTCGCGCCAGAACACCGGCAAGCACGTGGTCGGGACGACCATCATCATGCGTCTCTGGCTGGACCGCTGCGCGACCGTGCAGGAGGCCCTCGACCTGCTCGGGACCCTCGACGTGCGCCATGACGCCACTTCCGGCAGCGGCTACCACTATATGGTCGCCGATGCGGCCGGGGACTGCGCTGTCGTCGAGTTCGACCCCCGGGACGGATGGAAGACCATGATCGTGCGGAAGGACCCTGAAAAGAAATACATGCTCGTGACCAACCACCTGCTCGATCCCAAATACTACACTACCGAGCCCGATCCGGCCGTGGGCAATCCTCACAGCCGCAGCTGGTGGCGCTATGAAACTGCGGACGCTTTCCTTTCTGGGCGCGGCGGGACTGTCAGCCCCGAGGAGGCCCTGGAGTGCCTTTCGCAGGTCCATTGGAAGGATCTGAAATGGGAGGACGGCACGGTCGAGGACACCCAGTATACGGCTCTATATGACCAGACGAAGCGGACGCTCAAGTTGCGCAGCTGGGCCGATTACGAAAACACGGTTGATTTCAAATTATAGAATATGGCAAGAAAGAACGAGGGGCGCGGGCACAAGCCCGACCGGAGGGGAAAGGCGAGGATTTCGTCGGGCCGCGGCCGCAGGAATTCGCCCAAGACAATTCCGGAATACGAAGGAAGGGTCCAGATGACCCGTGAAGGGTACGTTTTCGTCATCGTGGACGGGATGGACGGTGACGTCTTCGTCAAGGCCTCAAAGACCCGCAATTCCCTGGACGGGGATATCGTCCGGGTCGCCGTGACCAAGGGACACCTGCATCCGAAGACGGAAGTGGCCTCCTCGGACCGCGCCCAGCGCCAGAACCGTTCCTGCGAAGGCGAGATCATACGCATCGTAGAGCGTTCTCACCGCCAGTTCGTGGGCTATCTGCACCTTGTCGGAGCGCAGGCCTGGGTCCTCATGCAGAGCAAGTCCATGCCTTACGACATCGAGGTGGACCTGGACCAGGCTCTCGGCATGGGAGCGAAGAAGGGGATGAAAGTGGCCGCCGTCGTGGACGGCTGGGACCGCAAGGACATCTGCCCGCACGGGCATCTGGTGGACGTGCTCGGCATGCCCGGCGAGAATGACACCGAGATGCACGCCATCCTCGCCGAATTCGGCCTTCCTTACCGCTTCGAGAAGGAGGTGGAAAACGCGGCTGACGGCATCTCCGACGCCATCGGACCGGAAGAGCTCAAGGGCCGCAAGGATTTCCGCGGGACCCTGACTTTCACCATCGACCCGGCCGATGCCAAGGATTTCGACGACGCCCTGTCGTTCCGCCGGCTCGAAAACGGCAATTTCGAAGTCGGAGTGCACATAGCCGATGTGTCGTATTACGTAAAGCCGGGGGATCCCGTGGACAGGGAGGCCCGTGAGCGGGGCACTTCGGTGTACCTGGTCGACAGGACCGTTCCGATGCTCCCGGAGAAGCTCTGCAACAAACTTTGCTCGCTCCGGCCGCATGAAGACAAGCTGACCTTCTCCGCCGTGTTCGAGATTACGCCCAAGGCCGAAATCAAGAGCCGCTGGATGGGCCGTACGGTGATCAATTCGGATTATCGTTTCGACTATGACCAGGCGCAGTCTGTCATTCTCGCCGGGGATGCTGGCAAGTCCGGTGAAGCCGGCTCGGCCGGTGAAGGGTCCGGCTCCCTGTCGGGCTCCGTCCCTGCGCCCGACCCTGTTCCGGGCAAAAGGTCGCCTGATTCCTTCCCGGACCTTGCCCCCGATATCACCGACGCCATCCTGACCCTTAACGGCCTGGCTTCGAGGTTCAGGCAGAAGCGCTTCAAGATGGGCGCGATCAATTTCGACCGCCCCGAGATGAAGGTCGAGGTGGATGCGAACGGCAAGCCGGTGCGTATCTATGAGAAGACTTCCTTCGAGGCGAACTGGCTGATCGAAGAGTTCATGCTCCTTGCGAACAGGACAGTCGCCGAGTTCGTGGCCACGGGAGGCAAGCTGAACGGCGTCGCTTCGCCCAAGGCGAAGGCTTTCGTCTACCGTATCCACGACGAACCGAACACGGAGAAACTGCATTCACTGAAAGACTTCGCCGGCGGTTTCGGGTACAAGATGGGAGACGCGCTCCAGGGCCGGGAGGCGGCGAAGACGCTCAATGCCCTGCTCGAGCAGGCGAAGGGGAAGCCCGAGTGCGCCGCCTTCGAGGACATAGCCCTGCGCTCCATGGCCAAGGCCTGCTACAGTGCAGTCAACATAGGCCACTACGGCCTTGCCTTCGATTTCTATACACATTTCACTTCGCCTATCAGGCGCTATCCCGACCTTATGGTCCACCGCCTCCTCGTCCGTTATCTCGCGGGCGGCGACACCGTCGAGCAGGGCAAGCTCGAGGTGGAGTGCCAGCATGCTTCCGAGCGGGAGCAGGTCGCAGCGGACGCCGAGCGCACCAGTACGAAGTACAAGCTCGTGGAGTACATGCAGGACAAGATAGGCCTCGTTTTCGACGGCTCCGTGTCCGGGGTCACCGAATGGGGAATGTATGTCCAGATAGAGCCCACGCACATCGAGGGCATGGTTGCGCTGCGCGACATCCGTTCCGACTTCTTCGAATTCGACGAGAAGCACTACCGTCTCGTCGGCCGCCGCACCCGCCGGCAGTACCGTCTGGGCGACCCCGTGAAGATACGCGTCAAGGAAGCCAACCTCGACCAGCGACTGCTGGACTTCGAGTTGGTGGAGGAATAACTGCGCGCGGGAGCAAATGGCCCCCGCTGCCCCACACGGCCCCCTCCCCGGCAGGCAACGCAGCGCCCGGATGCGGAAGCGCGCATAATCTACGCGAATGTTTTACTTTTTAAGTATATTTGTAGGTTATGATTGACGGAAGTACCATAGACGCGGCGATCCGGCGTATGTTCGACGGGATCGTCTTCACGCAGGAGCCGGCAGGACTATACGATCCGCTTCGCTATATGATAGGAATAGGGGGCAAGCGCATCCGGCCGCGCCTGTGCCTTACTGCATACGCCCTATTCAAGGATGCAATAGGGCGGGAGGTGCTCGAGCCGGCCGCGGCCCTGGAGGTCTTCCACACCTTCACCCTCATCCACGACGACATCATGGACCGGTCCCCTCTGCGCCGCGGCTGCGAGACCGTGTGGAAAAAATGGAACGAGGACACGGCAATCCTCAGCGGCGACGTGATGCTGATCGACGCGTACACTCGCGTCTGCAAGGCCCCGGCTGCCGTACACGGGAAGGTCATGGAACTCTTCTCCCGCACGGCAGCGCAGGTCTGCGAAGGGCAGCAGTACGACATGGAATTCGAGAAGCAATCCTCTGTCCCGATGGAGGAGTACAACAAGATGATAGGCCTGAAGACTGCGGTCTTGCTGGCATGCTCCGCAGAGATGGGCGCCCTTATCGCCGGCGCTTCCGAAAAGGACTGCGAAGCCCTCTACCGCTACGGTTACGAACTCGGGATGGCCTTCCAGGTGGCCGACGACTGGCTGGACGCATACGGAGACGAGAAGGTCTTCGGAAAGCCTATCGGAGGGGATATCCTGAACGGGAAGAAAAGCTGGCTTACCATCCGTGCCCTCGAAAAGACCGCCGACCGCGACGGCTTCCTCGAGGCGTTCAACGCGCCTGCGGACACTTCCGAAGCGAAGGCGGAAAAGATATCCCGCGTGAAGGAACTGTATGACGGCCTCGAGGTCGGGGACGACGCCCGCGCCGAGATAAGGCGCCTTTCGGACCGCGCGATGGACGCTGTCCGGGGCATGGATGTTGCAACGGATACGCTCCGGCAATTCGCGGATGCGCTGGTCGGCCGCGCCAAGTAGATTATGAAGATAGTATTCGCCACATCGAACAAAGGAAAGTTGCGTGAGGCGCAGGAGATACTCGGTCCCGGATTCGAGCTCGTGACTCCCGCCGACTGCGGCATCATGGAAGATATCCCCGAGACGGGGGAGACCCTGCGGGAGAATTCCCTGCAGAAAGCCCTCTACATCAAGGAACACACCGGACTCGACTGTTTTGCGGACGACACCGGCCTCGAAGTGGACGCTCTCGGCGGCGCCCCCGGAGTGCATACGGCCCGTTACGGCGCCGAGATTGCTGAAAGGGACGGGCTTCCGCCGGTGGCCTCGCACGATTTCGCCGCAAACATCGACACCCTGCTCCGTGAGCTCGGGAAACTGCCCGGAGCCCCGCGCACGGCCCGCTTCCGCACGAGTGTGACCTTGATTCTCAATGGGGAAACCCACTTTTTCGACGGAGTGATGGAGGGGCGTATCGCCGAAAGCAAAGCCGGCTGCGGCGGCTTCGGGTACGACCCCGTCTTCATCTCGGATGAGTACCCCGACAGGACCGTGGCCGAGATTCCGGAGGAAACGAAGAACGGCATCTCCCACCGCGGCAAGGCCCTCAGGGCCATGGCGGAATTTCTTGCAAGATGAGAGAGGACAGGATTGAAATAATGGCTCCGGTGGGCAGTTTCGAATGCCTGCAGGCGGCGATCCAGGGGGGCGCGGACAGCGTCTATTTCGGGGTCGGCCGTCTCAACATGCGCTCCCGTTCCGCGGCCAATTTCTCCCCTGAAGACCTGGACGAGGTAGTGCGTATATGCCACGAGGCGGGCCTGAAGGCCTACCTGACCCTGAACATCACCCTGTATGACGGCGACCTGCAGGACGTACGCAGTACGCTCGAGGCGGCGAAGGAAGCAGGAGTGGACGCAGTGATAGCTTCGGACATAGCGGCAATCTCCTGCTGCCGTTCCCTCGGGCTCGAAGTCCATGCCTCGACGCAGCTTTCGGTCTCCAACATCGAGGCCCTGCGCTTCTGGGCGCAGTTCGCGGATGTCGTGGTCCTTGCCCGGGAGCTGAATCTGGACCAAGTGAAAGCCATCCACGAAGCCATCCTCAGCGAGGGGATCAAGGGTCCGTCGGGGGAACTCGTGCGCATTGAGATGTTCGTGCACGGGGCCCTATGCATGGCCGTGAGCGGCAAGTGCTACCTCAGCCTGCAGACTTACGGGGCCTCCGCCAACCGCGGGGCCTGCATGCAGGTCTGCCGGCGCGGGTATGAGGTCACGGACCTCGAGACCGGGACGGCCCTGAACATAGACAACGAGTACATAATGTCCCCGAAGGACCTGTGCACCATAGAATTCCTGCAGCGCATCTCGGACAGCGGGGCCCGCGTCTTCAAGATCGAGGGACGTGCCCGCAGCGCCGAGTATGTCAGGACCGTGACCGCCTGCTACCGCGAGGCCGCTGACGGGATAATGGCCGGGATTTATACCCCGGAGAAGGCGGCGGCCTTGAAGGCGCGCCTTTCCGAAGTGTTCAACAGGGGCTTCTGGGACGGATACTACCTCGGAGCGAAGCTCGGGGAATGGAGCGACGTCTATGGCAGCCAGGCGACGAAGCGCAAGCAGTACCTCGGAAAGGTGACCAACTGGTTCGACCGCATCGGGGTCGCGGAAGTGGCCGTCGAGGCCGCCGAGCTGCACGCCGGGGACGAACTTATGGCCATCGGCCCCACTACCGGGGTGGTGACCTTCACAGCCGGCGACATACGGCTGGAGACCAGCCCCGTGGAACTGGCCCCGAAGGGCTCCCGCTGCTCCGTCGCCGTGGATCCGTCGATCTGCCCCGACGGGCGCCTGCGCCGGGGCGACAAAATCTTTTTGTGGAAATGAAGAAAAGAATGACCATACTTGCGGCCGCGGCCCTTCTGCTGCTGTCCGTACAGGTCCAGGCCCAGTCCCGGACCTTCCGTCTCGGCAAATGGACCGAGATAGGCAACGCCATAGTCAAGGAACTGAACCGCAACTATGTGGACAGCCTTCCGACGGACCGCATCTACAGGGCCGGCATAGACGCCATGCTGGAGGAACTCGACCCCTACACCATCTACGTGCCCCAGGAGGAGGATGAGAACTTCGAGATGATGATAGGCAAGAATTACGGCGGCATCGGCGCCGTGATCTACAAGCCGTCGAAGGAAGCCCCGGTGACTATCAACGAGCCGTATGAGAATTCTCCGGCGTGGAAGGCCGGATTGCGCTGCGGGGACGAGATTCTCGCCATAGACGGGAAGAGCGTCGTCGGACTTGACAGCAAGGAGTCCAGCGAGAGAATGCGCGGAACGCCGGGGACCACCGTGGTCTTCAAGGTCCGCAAGGTCCGCAGCAATGAAGAGACCGAGGTCAGGGTGGTGCGTGAGAAAATCCATCTCCCGGACATAGAATACTGGGGAATGCTTGATTCCGAGACCGGATACATCCTCCAGAGCGGCTTCACCGAAGGCGTCGGCCGCCAGATGCGCCAGGTCTTCAAGGAACTCAAGGACCAGGGCATGAAACGGCTTTTCCTCGACCTCCGCGGCAACGGCGGAGGGCTGCTTAACGAGGCGGTGGAGATAGTCTCCATATTCGTTCCCAAGGGCTCTGCAGTCGTGACTTCCCGCGGCAAGGGCGAAGAGATGGCGTACACTTACAAGACTACGTCCGAGCCGCTCGATACCAAGATTCCGCTTGTCGTGCTGGTAGACGGGTACACCGCTTCTTCCTCCGAAATCGTCAGCGGCGCCCTGCAGGACTACGACAGGGCCACGATAATGGGTCGCCGTACATACGGCAAGGGCCTCGTGCAGTCCATACGCCCGCTCCCGTACGGGGGCAAGCTGAAAGTCACCACCGCGAAGTATTATATCCCGTCCGGGCGCTGCGTGCAGGCCATAGACTATTCCAACCCGGACGACAACGGGGAATTCAAGGCCATTCCGGATTCGCTGACCAAGGTGTTCAAGACAGCCGGTGGACGGCCTGTCAGGGACGGCAGCGGCATAACGCCCGACGTGATCCTGAAAAGCCGCGAGTACAGCCGCCTGACCTATTCTCTCGTACTGAGCGGCGTGGTCGAGCAGTACGCGCTCAAGTTCGTCCGAGAGCATGAATCCATCCCTGCGGTCGAAGATTTCCATTTCACGGATTTCGACGATTTCGTCGCGTTCGCTTCCACGAAGGAATTCGACTACCGCTCTTCGGCCCGCACCCTCTATGACCAGATGCGCAGCCAGCTGGCCAAGGACGGACTCGAGAAGACGATGACCGCGGAGCTGGATGCCTTGAAAAAAGCTCTTGACATGGACAAGGAGCGCTTCCTCCGTCTGAAGCAGGATGAGATAATCCCCTTCATCGAGGAAGAGATAGTGGTCCGGTATTATTTCCAGAAAGCCGGTGTGAGGCTGCGCCTGCGCTACGACACCCAGCTCAAGGAAGCCCTTTCGAGCCCCCTTGCCGTATGAACAGGACGCTGCGTTTCGTGCTGTTGTCCCACACGAAGGTGGGGGAGTCTTCGCTGGTGCTGCACACGCTGAGCGAAGAATACGGCCGGCGCGGCTTCATAACTGCCCTTCCGAAGGGCTCGGGGATGGCCCTGTTCCTTCCCATGAACATACTAGAGGGCGTGGTCGTCGAGAACCGCAAGTCGGATCTATGGAGGCTCAGGGACATCGTTTCCTGCACTCCTCTTGCATCCGTGCGGGCCGACGTGCGCAAGAATTCCATGACGCTTTTCATGAGCGAGGTCCTTTTCCGGACCGTGCGGGAAGGCGCGTATGAGGAAGGGCTTGCCTCCTGGTGCGAGCGCTCCCTCCTGACCCTGGATGCGCTGGAAGACGATTTCAGCAATTTCCATCTCGTGTGGCTTCTGGAGCTCTGCGGAGCCCTCGGCTTCAGCCCCTCGGCAGACAGCCTCGCGCCGTTCGTCGGGATGGGGCTGCAGCAGCTTGTGCCGATGCTCGGAAGACCCCTGTCGGAGGCCCTTCTCGTGCCCCTGCGCGGAGAGCAGAGGGGACGCCTTGCCTCCGGGGTCCTGGAGTACCTGTCCTCGCACAGCGAGATGCCGCTTAATGTCAGGTCCCTTAAAGTCTTGTCCGAATTATACAGATAACAATTTGATATGAAACGTTTCCTTACTTCGGCACTTTTTGCCGTCCTCTGCATCGCCGCCGCGGCTGGGAACCAGCCCCGCTGGCTTCGGCAGAGCAACATCTCCCCTGACGGGAAGACCATCGCTTTCGCATGGCAGGGCGACATCTTCACCGTCCCCGTGTCCGGAGGGCAGGCCCTCCAGGTCACTTCGAACCCCGCGTATGAAACCGCTCCCGTGTGGAGCCCGGACGGAAGCGAGCTGGTGTTCTCCTCTTTCAGGGAGTACACCTTCGACATCTGGAAGATTTCCGCGAAGGGTGGCGTTCCGACCCGGCTTACCGCATACGCCGGAGCTGAAACCCCTCTGTGCGTGACCAGGGACGGGAATGTGATCTTCTCCGCGAACATCCAGCCCGACGCCGCGTACGGGGATTTCCCAGGCAGGCCGCAGGTATGGAGCGTCCCGCTTGCCGGCGGAGCGCCGAAGCTCGTGACATCCCTTCCAATGCTTTCCGTGTCGGTCAACGAGGCCGGCGTGATCCTTTATGAGGACTACAAGGGAGTTGAAGACAGTTTCCGCAAGCACCACACTTCTTCCGTGACGCG
>JAEEIQ010000106.1 GCA_016281435.1 Bacteroidales bacterium | reverse complement strand
GATCCCTACACTTTTAGGGGACCGCAAAGGTAGGAATTATTTGTGAGAAAACCAAATACTGCGTACAATGCAAGTTTTTTTGTAAATTTGTCCCTATGAAAATCGGGTCCATAGATTTAGGACCGCGTCCCGTGGTCCTTGCGCCGATGGAAGACGTGACCGACGCTTCTTTCCGGATACTCTGCCGGGAGGCCGGTGCGGCTATGGTCACGACCGAGTTCGTTTCTTCGGACGGGCTAATCCGGGATGCCGCGAAGGCCATCGCAAAGATGCATACTCTGGAAGAAGAGGCCCCGGTGGCGGTCCAGATCTATGGGAACATTCCCGAGGCTATGGTGGAAGCGGCCAGGATGGCGGACAGCGCTGCCGAACTGGCCGGGGGCCACGGGGCCGACGTGGTGGACATCAACTTCGGCTGCCCGGTTTCGAAAATCGCCGGGCGGGGTGCCGGCAGCGGAATGATGCGGGAACCCGACAAGATGGTCGCAATCACGAAGGCCGTCGTGGAGGCTGTCGGAAGGCCGGTTACGGTCAAGACGCGCCTCGGCTGGGACGAGAACTCAAAAATCATCGTTGAACTTGCCGAACGGCTTCAGGACGTCGGGATAGCCGCCCTGACCATTCACGGCCGTACCCGCTGCCAGATGTACAAGGGAGAGGCGGACTGGACATTGATCGGGGCTGTCAAAGCTAATCCGCGGATGCACATTCCTATAATAGGTAACGGAGACATCTGCTCGGCCCGGGGAGCGCTGGAGGCATTCGAGCGCTACGGAGTGGACGGAATAATGGTCGGAAGGGCCTCTTTCGGCAGGCCGTGGATATTCACTGAAATAAGGCACCAGCTTGACACTGGTTCAGAGATGGAGGCTCCGGGCGTTGTTGAACGCGTCTCTCTGGCAAAAAGGCACTTCCAACTGTCTCTCGACCTGAAGGGCCCGGTCACCGGCGTTTACGAAATGCGCCGTCACCTAAGCTGTTACTTCAAAGGACTGCCGGACTTCAAGGAAACCCGCATCCGGCTGGTCACCTCTCGCGAGCCTTCAGAGATATTCGAAACCCTCGATTACATCGCCGCCCGCTGGGGAGACACTCCCCTGCCCGACAGCGCCGGCGTTTACGGAATCTGACCGCCACGTAAAGCTCTGTGCGTCAACGAGTTAGACAACGGGACAACAGAGTCGGAAACGCAGCAACAACAAAATCGGCGATGAGATTAGTGCAGCAGAGCAAGCAGGGTGTCGGCAAAACGCTCCTTTTCGCCTTCTCCGAGAAATCCGACCTCGATGGGCACATAGAAAAGCCTCTGCTTCAACTCTTCCGGCAGTTTCTTCACGTCTCGGATGCGCTGGGCGTCCTTTTCCGTGGTGACCACTCCCGCTGTCGGGCAGTCCCGCACAGCGCCCATTATGCTCCGTATGTCCCCGCGGGAGTAGCGGTGATGGTCAGGGAAGGCGAAGCGGCGGACGATCTTGTATTTGTCCGAAAGGAAACTGCGGAGCGGCCCGTCCTTGGCAATTCCGCTGAAAAGAATCACCCTGGGAGAATATGTGAAGCGGCTGTCCGCCTCTTCGAAGAGAGGCTCCATCGGGAGGTAGTAAATCGACGTAAAGAAGATTTTCTGATCTGGGAGAAGTCCCATAGCTGAGGCCCACTCCCCTTTTTCCCACTCGTTCATATAGAGCGGACACTTGGTTACGATGACAATGTCGGCAGCCCTGAGCCTGGAAGGCAAATCGCGCAGCCTGCCCCAGGGGAGAAGGCGGTCCTTATGGACAGGACGATTATAATCCACCAGGACTATGTTCACGTCACAGCGGAGGCGCCTGTACTGGAAGGCATCGTCCAGGACGATAAGACTGGCCTCGGGTAAGATCGGTTCCGTCCCGTCCGCCGCCACGCCACCTTCCGCGAGCAGCCGGCAGCCTTCGACGCGGTCCTTGTCCACGGCGACCGTCACCGCCGGGAACTTGCAGGCAAGCTGGAGCGGCTCATCCCCGTAGTCCCGCGCAGAGCCGTCGCGCGAAACGATCCTGAAGCCCTTCAGACGTCGCTTGTATCCCCGGGAAAGGACTGCAAGGTTGGAATAGGCCCAGTCGTCGCTCTGCAGCAGAAGTTTCAGAAGCATCTCGGTGTGAGGCGTCTTGCCTGTGCCGCCTACACTGATGTTGCCGATGCAGACTGTCGGTACCGGAGAGGTGAAGGATTTCTTCCAGCCCTTGTCGTAGAATAGATGGCGTATGGCGAGGATAAGTCTGTAGAGCATAGCTTACATCGAGAGCACGTTGAGAACGGAAATCAGTTCTTTATTGATAGGCTTGTCCATCTTGACGGCCCGGGAAATGGGAACATAGACAATCTCGTCATTCTTGATTCCGACCATTATGTTGCGCTGGCCTTCGAGGAGGGCCTCGATGGCGGCATAGCCCATTCGGGACGCGAGAATACGGTCGTATGCGGTCGGCGTGCCGCCCCTCTGGAGATGGCCGAGTATGGTCACGCGGGCATCGAACTGCGGATACTCCTTCTTGATACGG
>JAEEIQ010000105.1 GCA_016281435.1 Bacteroidales bacterium | reverse complement strand
GAGAAGAAGCGCGGGGCATCGTTCCCGCTGCTCTACATTTCCAACGGCAAGGTGGGGAGCGACATCGAGTGGACCTGCTTCGTGGAGAGCATCAAGCGCTGCGGGAAAAAGTTCAGCTCCGAGCTGGTGCAGACTATCAAGCTGGATATCAGCGGCTTTGCCGAAAAGGGATACGAGCCCATCTTCGGCGCCCCCAGCTGGCTCATCGACCGCGAAAGGAAGAACCTGTGGGTTTTTTCGGCCCGTCAGCGGACCACTCCAAAGGTGACCCTGCGCGCCGAGGACAACATCTACATAGCCTATAAGTTCCGCATCCCGAAGCTGTCGGAAGGGCCTGAGGTCATCCTAACGGTCGACGACCTGCAGGCGCAGGTGCTCTTCCCCTACGACGTCTGGTTCACCCAGTCGGGATGCATGCTGGACGGCAAGATTTTCTATTGCTACGGCGTCGGCGTCATCGACCCCATTGACCGTCCGTCCCGCATACGCGTCTATGACACCGACACCGGGACCATACTCGCGAAATACAACCTCGACGAGGAAATCCCCCTCGAGATGGAGGATCTCGTCATCCGCGACGGCTGGATCTACGTCAACACCAACAACAGCATCAAGCGCGGCCAGCCCAAGCCTATCGTCTATAAGCTGGCAATGCCAAAATAGAAGCAAAGGGCCCTGGGTCGGTGGCCGTATATAAAGGTTTAGAAAAGATAAGGAGGTGGAGCCCTGGTTCAGAGGCCTTTTACCCAAGGTTTACGGCCTCTGAACCAGGGCTCCACCTCCGGAAAGTTTCCAAAAATTTTTTTTGTGGTATCGAAATATTTTTCTACCTTTGCAGTCCCTATTATGCCGAGTAGGCTAAGGGATTGAGTTTGGTGGGTTCGTATAACGGCTAGTACTCAGGATTTTCATTCCTGCAATAGGAGTTCGATTCTCCTACCCACTACCAAATATTAAAAAAATAACACAATGGCAAATACAGCTTCAGCAAAGAAAGCCGATCGCCAGAGCGAAAGGCACAGACTGCATAACAGGTATTATGCACGCACCACACGAAACGCTATCCGCGACATCCGCAACACCACCGATAAGGCCGAGGCCGAAAAGAACGCCCCCAAGGTGTACGCGATGATCGACAAACTCGCAAAGATCGGAGTCATCCACAAGAACAAGGCTTCCAATCTCAAGAGCGGCATCCAAGTTTACATCAACAAGCTTTCGTAATACTCCCTGACAGACGCGTTCCCGACGCGTCTGATTTTTCACAAGCGGGATGTAGCGCAGTTGGCTAGCGTACCACGTTCGGGACGTGGGGGTCGTCCGTTCGAGTCGGATCATCCCGACAAAAAGAGCACTCAAATCGAGTGCTCTTTTTGTCGGCAGCCACGTTCCATTGCAAAGCGAAAATGTTTTGCTATTTTTGTGAACGCATTCACAAGACAATGACAATATTTCCGGGAAATACCCGCATAGGGGAGTACACAACACAGCGTCTCATTCATGAGAACGTCTTTAATGCCAGTTATCTGGTGGCGAACGACGCAGGGGTAACCTTTTTCCTGAAGGCCTTCGACATGGACAAGGTCCCGGAGAAACTCAAGGTCGACGGTACCGTGGCTGAAATCGCCAACTGCAAGAAGATCCACAATCCCACCGTCATTTCTTTCGGAGACGCCCTCCCTTTCAACTATGAAGGGGCTGATTTTCAGTGCCTTGTCACCCCGTTTTTCCGCGGGCGCCTGCTTTCCGAAATCCTAAAGTCCGGAATAGTATTCACCGCAGAAGAGGCAATTGATCTTATCCTTCCCGTAATGCGCGCAATAGAGCACATGACCCGGGAAGTTCACCTCTGCCACAACGATATCACACCCAAGAACATTCTGCTGGAAGGCATTGAAGAAGGTTACATAACCCCGAAGATCATCGACCTCGGCCACAGTTACGAGCCGGTCAACGGTGCTCCGCCTTTCCCGGTGGAGGACCTGCATGTCCATTACATGGCTCCGGAGGCGATGAAAGGCGTGTTCACCTTCGCCAACGATGTCTTTGCCGTGACGGCAGTCCTTTATCACATGGTCACCGGCAGGGCGCCCTGGTTCTGCGACACATCCAAGCGTGAGCCCTACGCCATCCGCAAGCAGAAGGCACGTGAGGCGCGGAACGAAGATCTCGTGATCCCGGAGGACATGGATCCGAAGATAGCGGAAGTGCTCGCTGCCGGCCTGCAGAAAGACAGGAACGAGCGCGCTGACATACAGACGCTTATTAAGATCCTCGACGACGAAGAAAAGAGTTCCGAGGCCCCTCAGCCCCAGACTCCGGATGCCGAGCCCGATCGCAAGTCCGCCGTGCAGATGCAGAAAAACGAATCCGGTAAAGGCGGATTCAAGGACGTGGCCGGAATGGAAGCGTTGAAGGAGACCCTTTCACAGAGGGTCATATGGGTAATCCGAGATAAGGAGAAGGCGCAGAAGTACCGTCTGACACCGCCCAACGGCATGTTGCTTTACGGCCCTCCCGGCTGCGGAAAGACGTTCTTCGCCCAGAAGTTCGCCGAGGAGTCCGGATTCAACTACATGCTGGTGAACGGATCCGACCTGGGCAGCACTTATGTCCACGGCACCCAGGGCAAGATAGCAGACCTGTTCAAGGAGGCGGAAAAGAACGCCCCGACCGTAATCTGCTTCGACGAGTTCGACTCATTCGTGCCCACCCGCGGCTCCGATTCCGCAAGCCACCGCGCCGATGAGGTGAACGAGTTCCTCTCACAGCTGAACAACTGTGCCGAGCGCGGACTGTTTGTCATCGGCACGACCAACCGCATGGACATGATAGACCCTGCGGTGCTCAGGAAAGGGCGCCTGGACCTTCATATAGAAATTCCAGCTCCTGACGCCGAAACACGGAAGAAGATGTTCGAGATCCACCTGAAGGGCCGCCCCCAGCACGAGGATCTCGACCTTGACCGCCTTGCCGAACTGACCGACGGGTATGCATCCGCCGACATCGCCTTCATCGTGAACGAGGCGGCAATGGTGGCCGCCCTTGCCGACGAGCGTATCGCCATGCGCCACCTCGAAGGTTCCATAAAGAGCAACCCTTCGTCTCTAAAGAAGGAAGAACGGCAGAAGATTGGATTCTGAGCACATTAATACTCAAATATATATGGCAAAGATCATCGACCAGGTTTTCGATTACCTTAAGGCTCAGGGCCTGCAGCCCGAGAAGCGCGACTACGGCCTCTTTTTCAAATACCAGATGATGAGCTTCCTCGTACTACATTATGAGGATGATGAGTACTTCTTCCGCATCATAATGCCCGGCGTCATGGACGTGGATGCCAACAACCGGATCGATGTACTTGAAGCCTGCAACAAAGTCACTGCGGACATCAAGGTCGCCAAGGCCTTTATCAACGACTCCGCCGATGAACCGGAAGTCTGGCTGTCCACCGAACAGCTTCTCGACCAGAATCCCCGCTTCGACGACGTGATTCCCCGTTCCCTGAAAATCCTCCTTGCCGCCCATTCCGAGTTCAGCAAAGCCATCAACGAATAAAAAACAAAAGCTACACTATTTTCTTTGCCAGAATTTGGTCCACCATACCGTAGTCCAGGGCTTCCTGGGCGGTCATCCAGTAGTCACGGTCGCCGTCGGCGGCGACTTTGTCGTAGGGCTGGCCTGAGTGGTCGGATATGATGGTGAAGAGTTCGGTGCGGAGCTTCTCTATCTCCTTGGCGGCTATGAGGATGTCAGAGGCCTGGCCCTGTGTGCCGCCGAGGGGCTGGTGGATCAGCACGCGGGCATGGGGGAGGGCTGAGCGTTTGCCTTTTTCGCCCGCGCAGAGCAATACGGAGCCCATCGAGGCGGCCATTCCCGTGCAGATGGTCGCCACGTCCGGCTGGATCAACTGCATGGTGTCATAAATGGCGAGGCCGCTGGAAACCTGCCCGCCCGGGGTGTTGAGATACAGGGAAATATCTGCCTTTGGGTCGACAGATGCGAGGAAAAGCAACTGGGCTATGATGATGTTGGCAACGTCGTCATCGATCTGCACGCCCAGGAAGATAATGCGGTCCATCATCAAGCGGCTGAAGACGTCCATCTGGGCGACGTTCAGCTTGCGTTCTTCGATTATTGAAGGGTTGATATAAGCGTCTACCGCCGACTCATAGCGGCTGAGTGTGGCCGAACTGATGCCCTGCTGCATCCGTGCGAACTTTGTGAATTCTTTTTCCATACCACAAACTTAACAATTTTCGTTGACAAAAAAAGTGTATATTTGCAATGATGAAAGTTCTAATACTTTTATTAGCATTCCTTGCCGGAGCCCAGCCTGTAGAGCAGGACGGGAAGCCGTTCATCGTGGTGGACAAGCAGGCCCTGACCCTCAGCCTTATGGCGGCGGACAGCACGCTGATTAAGTGCTACCCAATTGCCTGCGGGACCAACTACGGCACCAAGACCCGCAAGGGCGACCGGAAGACCCCGGAGGGCTGCTTCCGCATCAACCAGGTGCTCAACGCCCGCGGCCTGAGCCACGACTTCGGCGACGGCAAAGGCCCCGTGCGCGATGCCTACGGCCCCTGGTTCCTGCGGCTTGACGTGCCCGGCTACCGCGACATCGGCATCCACGGCACCCATCTCCCCGAATCCATAGGCTCCCGGGCCACCGAAGGCTGCATACGCCTCAGGAACGAAGACATCAAAGACCTCAAGGGGCATGTCGGAGTCGGCACCCCCGTCATAATACTACCCGACAATCAAGAATAATCCAGCAATATGAAACTTCGCAGACTCTCAATCATCGCCGCACTCCTCTGCCTTGCCACGGCAGCAGGCGCACAGGACCTCAAACCAGTCAAGGACAAGGAAAGCAAACTCTTCGGCTACCAGGACAAAAGCAAGAACTGGGTCATCCCTCCCAGCTTCGAGTCCGCCAAGCGTTTCAACAACGGCTACGCAGTAGTCGAAAAAGGCGGGCTCAAAGGTCTCATCGACCCGGCCGGCAACTGGGTGCTCCAGCCCCAGTACGACAACATAGGCAAGTATGACAAATCCGGGCTCTGCGAAGTCACGGTGAAGAACGGTAAGGTGCGCCGCCACGGCCTCGCCGACCAGGCAGGCCGTCTGGTCATGCCTCCCGAGTGCGTCGCAGTCAGCGTGCTCCGCAGCGAATCCCTGATTGCGGCTGAGCGCGATGTGGAAATCCCACGCGTGGGCATGAAGCCGATGTGGGGCCTGTACGACATGCAGGGCAACGAAATCTTCGAGCCTCAGTTCACTTCATCGCCCTCGTTCTACAACGGACGGGGCACCGCACGTTCGGCCTGGAACGGCCTCAAGGGCATCATCAGCAGCGACGGGGAGACCCTACTTCCGTTCAACAACCTCGCCATCTCCAGCCGCTACGGGGGCTATGAAGTGCTGACCTCCGACTTCGTGCGCGAAGTCTGGGACTCCCGGATGCAGAAAACCGAAGAATTCCCCCTCCAGGGCTATGTCTTCCCCTATGACCCCGCCGGCGACCCGGTGCGCGCAGCCGCATGGCACGTCGGGCCCGTGGGCCACAGGTTCCACCGCAACAACCTGAAAGAGGCCAGGATAAGCAGCGACTGGCGAAGCAAAGGCGCAAGTTGCAGCGACTTGCGCATCGACTGGGGCTACGACCGCTTCGTGCGATTCGAGCCCGTGGTCGATGACGGACAGCACCCCGGCTCCATGCTCGAGCCCAACTCCGGGCAGTACTACACCGTCAAGGCGGTGCTTTGCGAGAGCGACGGCACCCCTGTAGGCGACGTGTCCAGATGGGGCTGGTTCGAAGCGGAATGCGCCGAAGGCGTGGTCTACAACGCAGAAGGAAACGGCCTCTGGATGGCCATGCGCGAGCTCAACTGCCCCGCCATTCCCACCTTCTCCCTGGAACTCAACGACTACCGCATAATCAACCACGACGACGTGCTGACCGGCCTCGGCCTGCGTTCCTATGAACTTGACAGGATGTACAATCCCCTGAATGCGGCAGACCGCTACATCGAGATCATAGAGGGCGAG
>JAEEIQ010000104.1 GCA_016281435.1 Bacteroidales bacterium | reverse complement strand
GGCTGCTGGAGTCCCTGTCGATGAACAACCTGCTGAACGAGAGTTCCGACATGCGTGACCGGATCCTCTTCGAGAAGATCCCCTCCAGCCAGAAATGGCTTCCGGTCATCGTGAATGCCATGCGTGACAAGAAAACCGTCGAAGTGACCTACCAGAGTTTCTCGCGGAACGAGCCGAACACCTTCATCCTGCACCCCTACTGCCTGAAGCTTTTCAAGCAGCGCTGGTATGTGCTGGGAAGGAGCGACGGGTATGATGTCCCCAGGGTCTATGCCCTGGATGAACGGATGAAGGATGTCGTTCCCCAGAAGAAGGCCCTGAAGATGCCCGCGAAGTTTAATGCCGGGGAATTCTTCGGCAAGTACTTCGGAGTCATCCTCGATGGCAGGAAGCCTTCCACCGTCCGGATCAAAGTCGACCCATATCAGGTCCGGTATATCGATTCCCTGCCGCTGCACGACACACAGAGACTCATTGAGGAAACGCCCGAATATGGCATCTTCGAGTATCATCTCGTGCCCACATACGATTTCCGTCAGGAACTCCTGAGCCATGGCCCGGACGTTGTTGTCCTTGAACCGGAAGAGCTTCGCGACGAGATCAAGGCCGACATCACCCGGATGTGCAAGAACTACGGTCTATGAGACATTTCGCGGCGATAGATTTCGAGACGGCCAACGAGTGTCCAAGCAGCGTGTGCAGCGTGGGGGTCGTGGTCGTACGCGGCGGGGAGATTGTGGACCGCTTCTACAGTCTGATCCATCCAGAGCCGGAGTACTACCAATGGTTCTGCCGGCAGGTCCACGGCCTGGGTCCGGAAGACACGGAGGACGCACCGGTCTTTCCCTATGTCTGGAAGAAGATAGTGCCTCTTATCGAGGGGTTGCCGCTGGTCGCCCACAACAGCCCCTTTGATGAGAGCTGTCTCAGGCAGGTGTTCCGCGTCTATCAGATGGACTATCCGGACTATGAATTCCACGACACACTGTGGGCATCGAGACGGTTCTATGGAAGGAGGCTCCCCAATCACCAGCTCCAGACCGTCGCCGCCGCCTGCGGCTACGACCTCACGAACCACCACCATGCCCTTGCAGATGCGGAGGCATGCGCCTGCATTGCAATGAAATTACTCTGACAACATGATCATACCTGAAATCATAACGGATATGGAAGAGACAAAAAACGACAATCGCGCACGCATCTATGCGCTTAGGGAGATTGCGAAATGGACTAACGGGCAGGGATCGGAGGTAAAGATCCCCGACCTGCAGCGCGGGCTGGTATGGAAGCCCCGCCAAATGGAGCTTCTATGGGATTCCATGTTAAGAGGTTGCCCGCTCGGTTCGTTCATTCTTTCCGCCGCCACCGACGGCACCTTCTTCCTGATGGACGGCCAGCAGCGGTACAACGCCATCGCCAGAGGATTCTCCGGCTCCGGGGACACCGGGGTCATGCTCTGGCTTGACATCCGCCCCGAAACCGTCGGTAACAGCACCCGCGTCTTCTGGGTCAAGTCCACCACGAAAGCACATCCCTGGGGCTTCAAGAACAACGACGACTGCTTCCCGCTGTCTTCGCAGGAACGGCGGGACGCCCTGGAAAGATTCGGGAAACCGAAGGCGAACATTTACAGGGATCCCCTTCCGCTCAGCCAGACATGGCCCGTAGAAGCGGTCCGGCCGGTCCCCCTTCACTTCTTCCTGCAGGCGCCCCTGGACAGCCCGTCTTCTTTCTCCGATTACGTCCGGAACAGTTGTGCCGGGTATGGCGGACTCCCCTTCAAGGAACTTGACGAAGCCGACCTCTCACTGATAAGGGAAAAGTTTTATCCGGTTTTCAAGAGGCTGGACAGTTACAAGGTCCACTGCGACATCCTTCCGCGTACCGTCGTGGAGCGGGAGTCCGAGGGGAAGGAGAAGACAAACGAAGCCACGTCCATGGAGGTCCTTTCAACCGGCTGAACACGGGCGGGACCAGGATCTCCCCGGATGCCCTCAACTACTCCGCCATCCAGGCCTACTGTGGCGGGATACGGGAAAGGAATGACTCGATCGCCAGCCGGTACATGTCGCCGTCCAAACTCGTTATGCTGGCCTTCCGGCTTGCCCTGACCAGAATGGATCCCGGGAAAGGGCTCAGGAATTCCCTTTCCGTCCGGCAAATCCGCGACCTGGCAGGCAAGCAGGAGGCAAAAGTCGAGATAGACCGCATCTACGAACATCTCGAAGAGATCATGCGCACGATTGATACGTGGCTTGCGGTCTTTGACAAGGACGACAGAGAGCGCGACGGGATGCCGGCCTTTATCCGCACGTCCATCGCACGCAGATCCCCCGACGTGTTCCTCCTGCTAATGTATCTGGCCGCCATGGATATGGACGGGGAGATGGCGATAACACCGGAAGAGATCCGTGCGGCCGCCTTGATCCTGCATTGGTTCGGTCTGGACAAGAGGCAGGCTGCGGAAACGGTTTTCTCCCATATCAGCAAAGGCTGTGATGCGCAGTCTCTGCGCCAGGGTCTTGCCGAGTGCCTGGGACGGAATCTCGCTCTCCCCCTCTACTCTCCCGAAGAGATGGAAGGGTTCATCAAGATCGAAAAGAATGACCCGAAGTGGACCCCTTGGAGCCTCGACGGCTACGCCCCCTGGGGGGACTTCTATGACAGGATGTCTTCCTGGGAAAGGAATTACACGGCACAGGAGATGCTCCTTTATGCGCAGCGTTCTTATATCAACACAAACTTCCCGCTGTACGATCCCGCAAGGGAAGACATGTGGGAGGAGCACAACCGTCCTTGGGATTACGACCATATCATTCCCAGGAACTGGGTTTCGGAACGCGGACGCCCCCGTGCTATCTACAGGGATTTCTGCAACCATTGGATCGGCCGCATCGGGAATATCGCAGCCATCCCCTTCGAGGACAACCGCTCCAAGGGCGACAAAGACGCGTACGATGTATATGAAAAGAATGTAGAAGGACTTCTCTTTTATCCGGAATTCCATAACGTAACCCGCCTGGGGGCTTCCCTGCCGGACAGTCCGGAGGGAAGCATCGAGTTCGCTCAACTGTCCCTGAAACGCACCCTCGACATCTATGGGAAGAGCTATGAACTCCTTTCTCCCCTGCTCCGGGAGTTGTGCCTGACCGACCGTCAGATGCGACGCAAGCGGATGATGGAGAAACTGGCATCGAAACTGGACGGATCCGAGTTCGTCTACGTTGCGAGATGCGGCTCTCTCTGGCGGGACTATCCCGTCGAAAGGGATGCGGACTGGACGCGGGAGTGGGTAAGCGTCGGTGTCCGGCGAAAGGGGAAATACTTCGTCTCCTTCACATGGGGGTGCAACGATCAGGATCACCTTGAGATCGGAATCCGAAAGCTTCCCGGCACCGACACCCTGAAAGACCATTCCGACCTTCCGACGGTGGATTCCTCCTACTGGACCGGCACGGGTGAATGGTGGTATGCGGAAAAGGGCCTCTCTTCCGAGTCCGAAGAAAAGGCTATCCTCACCGAGCTCGAAAATCTCAACGCCCTGTTCAAGGACACCTGACTGCGGATGTAAAGAAAAGACACCGGCCGGCGGCCTGGACTTGAAAAGCAGGTCGCTGCCCAAATTTATCGAAGTGGGGTGAGAATCGCGATCCTGCGCACCCCGATTGCTGGAAAAACGACGGACGGGGTGAGAAAGTGGCCCTGACGCACCCCGACTGAAAGCAAGGGGAAAGGCTGTTGATCCGGAATGCTACAGCGAGACAGGCAGGGGGCAGATGTCGAGGACATCTGCCCCCGTCGTTTCACTATGTCTGAGGGGCGTTCCCCTCAGACTCCCCCGGTCGCTTCGCTCCGAAAGTGCCTTCGTCCGACCAGAATGCTACAGCGAGACAGGCAGGGTCCTTTGAGGAGCATTTTGCCCGGGCAGGGCCGCTGTCAGCAGCGCGTGACGCAGTCCGCGATGCGTGGTGGCGCGTGCGATGAAAAGGATCCCTGCCTGCGAGCAGCATTCCGGTGAAAAAAGGAAGGCGGCTCCCACGAGCAGCAGGCCGGAGGAAGTAACCAGGAGATACAGGATCGAAAGAAAGGTACTTTTTACGTTTCCGGCAGCAGAATGATACGTTTCTTATCAAGGCGTGCCGGAATTCTGCGCATCTTGGGGCGGTAAAAAACAAACGCTATGAGAACCTACGTCAGACTCCTGGCGGCACTGGCCGCCCTGCTGCTGGTCCCCACATCCTGCCGGGACCTTTTCCGCCCCGACCGGGACCTCCCCGGCGTCCTTCGCATCTCGCTCGACGCCCCCTACCCCACCGCAACGCGCTCCGCCGCAGCCCTCCCCGACTTGGGGAGTTTCCAGCTCACCGTCTCCGACGCCTCCGGGAAAATCCTTTATGAGGGCACCTACGACCACGCCCCGGACGAGCTCTCCGTCCCGGCCGGCTCCTACACCGTCAAAGCCGTCTCCGGCCCCTTTAGTGCGCCGGCCTTCGATGCGCCCCAATGGGGCGACACGCAGGTCGTCAGCGTGGCATCCGGTGCCAGCGTAGACGTCACGCTCGCCTGCAGCCAGCTCAACAGCGGCCTGCGTCTGGAAGTCGGAGAATCCTTCCGCCAGGCCTTCCCGGCCGGAACCCTGCAGCTCAAGGCCGCCGAAGGCAGTCTCGCCTACGGCTACGCAGAGACGCGCACGGCGTTCTTCCGCCCGGGCGCCGTGGCCCTGCTGCTGGACGACGGCGGCCTCGTCCAGACCCTCTTCACGCGCACCCTCGAAGCCCGGCAGATCCTCACGGTACGGCTCGGTGCCAACGTGGATACCAAGTCCGGCGGCATCACCATCCAGGTGGACACCGCCCGGACCTGGCTGTCCGAAGAGTTCGTGCTGGGCGGTCCGGGCGGGGGTGACCCCGGCAACGCCTATGACGTGGCCACGGCGCGCCTCCACGCCCCCGACGGCGAAAAGGGCGTCTGGGTCTGGGGCTACATCGTCGGCGTGGCCACGGGCACCGGCAGGGTCTCCTTCGCGCCCCCCTTCACCAAGAACACCAACCTCGTCCTGGGCACGCGCGCGAGCACCTCGGAGGCAGGTTACTGCCTGTCCGTCGAGCTCAAGGCCGGGGACATCCGCGAAGCCCTCAACCTCCAGGACCACCCCGGCCTGCTGGGCAGGCGCGTCCACATACGAGGGGACCTCGTGTCCGCGTATTATGGAATACCCGGACTCAAGGCCCCCACGGAATATCGGCTGGACTGACCCTAGATGCGCTTGAGGATCTCCTCGGTCTGCGCCTCGTAGCCCGGCTTGCGCAGCAGGGCGAACATATTCTTTTTGTATGCCTCCACGCCCGGCTGGTTGAACGGGTTGATACCCAGGACATAGGCGCTGATGCCGCAGGCGAACTCGAAGAAATAGAACAGCGCGCCGAGGGAAGCCTCGTCCAGCCGCTCCACGGAGATGTCCATCTGCGGCACGCCGCCGTCGATGTGGGCCAGTTTGGTACCCAGTTGCGCCATCTTGTTGCAGTGCTCGACATGGCGGCCGGCCAGGTAGTTGAGCTGGTCGAGATTCTGCTCGTCGGTGCCCACGATCACCTCGCGGTGCGCGTTCATCACGGTCACGGTGGTCTCGAACATCACGCGCTCGCCCTCCTGGATGAACTGTCCCATCGAATGGAGGTCGGTGGTGCACACCACGGAGGCCGGGAAGATGCCCTTGCCGTCCTTGCCCTCGGACTCGCCGTAGAGCTGCTTCCCCCATTCGCCCAGGTACTGGAGCTTGGGGTTGAAGGTCACGAGGATCTCCACCTTCTTGCCCAGCTCGGCATAGAGGAGGTTGCGCATGGCAGCATACATCACGGCCGGGTTGTCCTCGGACTTGACAAGCAGGGCCTCGCGCTCCGCGGCGGCGCCGCGCAGCATGGCGCGCATGTCGAAGCCGGCGAGGATGATCGGGAGGATGCCCACCGGGGTGAGGACGCTGAAGCGGCCGCCCACGTTGTCGGGCACGACGAAGGTCTTGTAGCCCTCCTGGGTGGCGAGGGTCTTGAGCGCGCCCTTCTTCGCGTCGGTGATGGCGACGATGCGCCAGGCGGCCTCGGCCTTGCCGTAGGTCTTCT
>JAEEIQ010000103.1 GCA_016281435.1 Bacteroidales bacterium | reverse complement strand
GTTACAATCAGAAAAGTCAACCAAGCAGAGGGCTCATACGATCCTCTTGTGCGAGATACCATTCTATCAATCCATAACTCACAGCTCTTTTCCATACGGGATAAGAATTCCGATTTTCCCCAAGAACTCATGCCTGACATTGGTAGACTCGATTATGTGCCATTTGTCATCTATCTTTGCAGCCCTCACCCTGCTCATTTCCAGTAGCACATCCTGTGGTGAATGGTGGTTCAGCAGTTCGGTCTCCTTCAGTTTCATATAAAGGCGGTAGTAGAAGTGCAACGCGAGTATGTTGCAGAACATCCACCCCTCGGCCACGTCCGGGTTTTGCATGTACATCCTGTCGGCTTCCGCGACGTTTTTCAGGACATCAATCATCTTTTCCACGGAATCCCTGGACTTGTACTTCATATATGCTTTCCGTGCGTCGTCCCCGTTGTTGACGGCCAATGCTATGGTGCCGAACTTCTTGGCCTTGGCCTGGTAGTCGGCCACCAGCTCGTCAACGGTCCTGCCCTTGGGTGTGACTGCGTCGTATTCGTCGGTGCCCTCCACGAGTCTCCTCATGGCCTCGCTCGCCCTTTCCGGGTCTTCGGCGATCGGCTTGTCCGTGTAGTGCCTGCGACTTTTCTTGAGCTCCCTCTCGACGGCCTCTTCAAGCTTGGCCCTGCGCACCGCGTTCTCGGACTCGGCCTTTTCCTCGGAGGCCCTCCTCGCCTCCATCGCTGCATCCAGCCGGTCGAGCGCGTCGTGCGACTCGTCCTGCCGCAGGCACTCGTCGAGGAACAGGTGGACCGTGGCCCCGTGGTACTTCTCCCGGAGGGTGACATGGAAGATGTGCCTGCCCATGTGGCTGAACATGGTTTTCAGCAGGGCGGCCTGGTCGGCGCTGCCGATGGCGTCGTAGTCGAGTTTCACCGACCGCTTCAGGGGCATGATGTACCTCACCCCGGACTTGTTGAACTTCTCGATGTTTCCCGCGGAGCAGTGCCCCTTGTCTGCAATCAGCGAGAGGTCTTCCAGCGCGAGCTCCTTGTAGCTGTCCCTCACGACCGTGACGTCCTGCATGTCGCCGTCCGTGATCCTGTAGTATATGGGCAGGCTGTTGGCCACGGAGAACCCGCACATCAGCCCCACTCCGGCACCGAAGCCGCCGCTCTTCAGCTTCGTCAGCATCGGGTGCGCCATCAGGGCCGAGTTGCACTCGAAGTCAGTCCCGTCGAAAATGATGTTGTCGTGCTCTGCGGCGAAGCTGCGGAGGTAGCTCACTATCAAATGCCTGCGTGAGCCCACCTCGGCAAGGACCTCGCTCACTTTCTCGGGGGAGACGGCTACGCCGGGGAGCATCTCGGAGATGTAGCTGTGCGAGTAGTGCCCTCCGAAATCGCAAATCGGGCTTTGGAACACCAGGCGGAACAGGGAGAAGCACGCCAGGGTCTTCCAGCTGGGGCCGAAGGCCTCCTCGAGGCCGGTGTAGTACTGCGGGCCTACGGCCGACTCCATCCAGTAGGATATCCCGTATTCCCTGTCGTCTGTGTAGCGGACGTGGCGGCCTTTCCTGGCTCGAGGCTTGCGTTCGGCCCTGACGCCGGAGCCCTTGGGGATGAGCCCGTCCCGCTCCGTAAGCCTCCCAAGAAGCTGGCGGTCCTTCTTCATGGTCCTTTTGCGCCGGGAGTCGTACACGGGGACGAATCCGTACAAATAGAACCTGCCGCCGATGCGGCGGACTTCCTTCCCGGTGCCGCGATATTGGTCCACCCAATCGGGGTAGCCAGCCTTGTCGCGGATGGCGTTTCTCTTCGAACTGCCTTCCTTCTTGTTTCCTGTATCCTTGGAGTTCATTTTTTATGCATTTTTAACCCTTATGTTATAATTCATTTAATATACGGGGCAAAATTACAGATAATTTTCCAATCACGCAAATTTTCGCACAATTATTTTCGTGAAAATCGGAGATTTGTGAAAAGATGGCATAAAAAAAGTACCTCTAAAGGTGCTTCAGATGTTTGACCCGTAATGTGAGTTATGGCTTAAAAGCAAATCGTCATGTCGAAAAATACGTAAAGAGCCAATTTTGGCAGCAAATTGGGCGTCGTTTTAGCCACGGCAGGTTCTGCGGTGGGGTTGGGCAATGTGTGGCGCTTCCCTTATGTCGCGGGTCAGGACGGTGGCGCGGCTTTCATCATCATTTATGTTGTCTCAGTGGTGTTGCTGGGCATACCCTGCATGGTGAGCGAGTTCATCATCGGCAGGCATGGCGCATCCAATACCGCCCGTGCCTACGGACGGATGTCTAATGACAGCGCGTGGAAGTTTGTCGGTTACCTGGGTGTGCTGACGGGGTTTCTCATCACGGGGTATTTCACAACGTTTGCTTCCGACCCGGTCAGGCCCATTCTGTGGATGATTGTCTTCCTTTTCATCACACATTTCGTGATTGTCCGTGGGGTGCGCAACGGCATAGAGAAGGTCTCCAAGATGATGATGCCCGTGCTCTTCATCCTCCTGCTGGTCATCGTGGTGGCTTCGTGTATGCTTCCCGATG
>JAEEIQ010000102.1 GCA_016281435.1 Bacteroidales bacterium | reverse complement strand
GCGGTTGTTGAGGTCCCTGTATCCTACCGTGTAGAAGAAACCGTCGCTGATGGTCTGCTCCATGTCTTTGTCGTACACGAGATGGAAGCCGTTGGCATCGAATATCTCGCGGGATCGGTGGGCGCGCAGACCGTAGTTCCGCAGTTCCTTAACGAAATTGTACCTGCCGTCCACCGAAGCCTCGAACATCGCAGAAAGGGCATACTGGGCGGAGTGTGAAGCTCCGGATGTGTTGACATACAGGTAGTTGAGGATGAAGTTGTCCCCGAACTTGGCGATGCCCCACTTCTTTTTGAGTTCCGGATACTCGCGCTGGTAGAGCTTGTCGGAGATGCAGACCACCGCGATGCGTTCGCCCGCGTAACTGAATATCTTGGAACCGGATAGCATTATCACGTAGTTGTCGGTATAGCGGGCCACGGTGCTCTGGAACGGGGGCTGGAACGGCACGGAAAGGTCCTTCCGGAAGTCCATGCACAGGTAGGCGATGTCTTCCAGCACTATCACGTCGTATTTGGTGGCAAGTTCGCCAATTATCTGCAGCTCCTCCTCCGTCAGGCATATCCATGCCGGGTTGTTGGGGTTGGAATAGAGGAGGGCGGCGATGTTGCCCTGCTTGAAGTAGGATTCCAGCTTGTCCCGCAGCTTCTCCGCCCGGTATTCGTATATGTCGAAGGTCAGGTTCTTGATTCCGAGGATGTCCGGCTGGCGGCCGTGGGCCGAGAAACCCGGGCAGATGTAGAGGATGGTATCCTTGCCCGGCTGCAGCTGGGAGCATTCCAGGATGCTGGTCATGCTGGCCTGCATCGAACCCACCGTGGGCACTATCCCCTTGGGGTCGATGTCTATGTCGATGAAGGCCTTAATGAAGCGGGCTGCGTTGGTCTTGAGTTCCGGTATGCCCTGCACCGAAGGGTAGATGGACGGCACGCCGGAATCCAGGGCCTTTTTCTGGGCCTCGATGCCTATGGGGCAGGCCGGGATGCCCGGCACTCCGAATTCCAGGTGGGAGAATGTCTCCCCGCTCTCCGCCTCCAGGGCGCTCCCTATCATCGAGCACTGGCGTATGGTGGTGCGGGAGATGTCGTCTATCCCCATCTCCCGAAGTTTCGCCTGCAGTATTTCTTCAGAAATCCACTCTCGCATATCTACTTCTTTGACAGTTCTCTTCCGGCGTCGAACGCCTTTATGTTAGCTTCCACGATTGCTTCGCCCTTGCGGCCGAAGATGCGGCGTATGCCTTCGCGCAGCTTCTCCGGGTCGAGAATCTGCAGCACTCCGGCACTCGCTCCAAGCAGCACCATGTTTGCGCTGCGCGGGGACATCACGGCCCTGGCGGCGGCCTCGGCATCTATCGCCACCACGTTTTTCACCTTGCCGAGGGCATCCTCTATCTCCTTCATTTCCGGATAGTTGGGGATGTTCTTAAGGGGAACGGTGTTGGTAATGATCCATCCGTCCTTGGCCAGGAAGGGCAGGTAGCGGAGAGCTTCCATCGGTTCCATGGAAATGATTATGTCGGCCCCGCCGAGGGGAATGAGGTCGGAATGGACGGGGGCGTCGCTGAGGCGCAGGTGCGACTGCACGTCGCCGCCTCTCTGGCTCATTCCGTGCACCTCCGCCTGCTTCAGGTTGAGGCCCTGTTCAAGCGCGGCGGACCCGATGACCGTGGCGATGGAGAGGATTCCTTGTCCTCCGACGCCGGCGAGTATTATATCCCTTTTCATTTCTTCGAGTGTCTTTTGAGGGTTTGGAGGCATTCGCGCCTGCTGATGATGACGGATACCCCGTGGTATTCTATCTCTTCCTTGATTATGCGTTCCATTTCGGGGTAGTTGGCCGGGAGGGGAACGATGGTGCGGATGTGTGCCGGATCCACGCCGAGGCCTTCGCAGATTGCCTCCAGACGGCCCGTGCCGGCGGAATCCTGCCCTCCGGTCATGCCGGTGGTGAGGTTGTCGGAGATGCAGACCAGGATATCGGAGTTCTCATTGACGGCATCCAGCAGGCCGGTCATTCCGCTGTGGGTGAAGGTGGAGTCGCCGATGACGGCTACGGCCGGCCATACCCCGCTGAATGCGGAGCCGTGGGCCATGGTGATGGACGCTCCCATCTCCACGCAGGTGGTGAAGGATTGGAACGGGGGCAGCCAGCCGAGGGTGTAGCAGCCTATGTCGCTGAAGGCCTTGCCGGTGGGGTAGTCCTTCATGACGGCGTTGATGGCGGTGAACAGGTCCCTGTGGCCGCAGCCCATGCAGAGTGCTGGCGGACGGGGTGCGGGAACCTCGGATTTGGCGCAACCTTCCCTGGCGGGCAGCCCGAGGGCTTTCCTGACGGGATCGGGAGAGAGTTCCCCAGTGCGGGGGAGACTACCGTCGAGACGGCCGCAGATCTCGTTGCCGTGGGGCAGGAT
>JAEEIQ010000101.1 GCA_016281435.1 Bacteroidales bacterium | reverse complement strand
GACCAGTTCAGGGATGTTCTCGTTCCTGCCTCCCTTCATGGTGTCGTCATAGAAAAGCTGCTTGCTGTCCTGGATGCCCAAGGACTTCTGAATGTCCGTTTCTGCGGCATTTATCCCGCCGGTGGAGTAGTTGGTGTTGCCGCCGATGATGCCTTGTTTTTCCAGCACGATGATGCTTTTCGCTCCGGATTCGGCCGCTGCCACGGCGGCGGAGAGGCCTGCTCCTCCGGCACCCACGATCGCGATATCACAGCTGCCGTTCCGGTAAACCTTCTTCCCGTCTGCACTTTTGCCCATCGACGCCAGAAGAGCCATGTTGACGGCATTGATAACGCCGCCGGATGTAAGCGTGGCTCCCGAAATCGCATCCGCTTCCGGATTCAGAAGATCTTCCCGGCCAACTGCTTTCTGTATGATGGTATTGATGGTTTCCTGAGCAAAGGAAGACTCCGACTGACTTACGATCGTGACCTTCGAAACCACATGGTCCTTGACTTCCACGCTGGCGATGATGGTGCCGCCCCTGCCTTCGCCGGTGCCGACCCACACGCCGTCCATGAGAGCGCGGGTCTCAGGCTCTGTGTCACGCGTGCATGATGCTCCGAGAACAAGCAGCAGAAGACATAACAGGGAAACTGTTCTTTTCATACCAGAAGATTTTGATGCAATATACCAAGAAAACCGCCAAGTGCGTGATTTTACGTAACTTGGCGGTTTCGTGTGACTCCAACAGGACTCAAACCTGTAACCTTTTGATCCGTAGTCAAATGCTCTATTCAATTGAGCTATGGAGCCAGTATGTAACCGGGCCGGAGCCCGGTGTAGTCCTATTCGGCGGAGGCTTCCTTGACGACGCGCTTGGCCTCTTTGATGCGAGCCTTCTTGCCGGAGAGCTTGCGGAGGTAGAAGATGCGTGCCCTGCGGACCTTACCTACCTTGTTGACTTCGATCTTCTCGATGAACGGGGACTCGTAGGGGAAAATCCTCTCGACGCCGACGCCGTTGGAGATCTTGCGGATGGTAAATGTCCTGGTATAAGGGGTAGCTCCACAAATCTGGATAACTACTCCGCGGAAGTTCTGGAGTCTGTCCTTGTCACCTTCTTTGATCCTGTAGGTAACGGTGATGGTGTCACCGGCCTTGAATGCAGGATAGGAGGCCGTCTTGTTCTGCGAGAAGGATTCCTCCACCAATTTAATCAAATCCATAATACTATTTCAATATAAATTCGCAGCGTCACTGAACCGTTCAACGAGAGGCTGCTGAATGGGAGCGCAAATATACGGCGTTTTTTTTACTCTGCCAAATTTTTTTAAAAATATTTGCTCTCTTTTTCGAAAAGTTCGCGGTCGTCGCGGTTGGGGTCGGGACGGAAGGTGCTGCTGTCGCGCAATTTTTCGAGGGTCTCTTTCTCGGAACGGCTGAGTTTGCGGGGAATCCAGACCAGGATCTTGACGTACAGGTCGCCCTTGCCGTAGCTGTTTACGACCGGCATTCCCTTGCCGCGCAGGCGGATGACAGTGCCGGACTGGGTGCCGGGGTCGAGCTTCTGCTTGTAGGAACCGTCCAGGGTGGGAATCTGGATCTCCGTGCCGAGCATGGCGTCCGTCACGCTGATGACGCGGGTGTAGAACAGGTCTGCGCCCTGGCGCTTGAGCTGGGGGTGCGGCTGCTCTTCAATAAGTAGAAGGAGGTCGCCGTTGACTCCGCCCCGGGCTGCGGCGTGGCCTTCGCCCCTGGCGGTTATCTGCATTCCGTCCTCCACTCCTGCGGGAATCTGGACCGTTACGGTCTCGCGTTTGCGCTCGAGTCCGGTACCCTTGCAGCGGGAGCAGGGATTGGAGACGATCTTTCCTTCTCCTCCGCACTGGGGGCAGGTGGTGTATGTCATCGTACGCCCGAAGAGGGAATTGACCACGTTCTGCACCTGGCCCGAACCCTTGCAGGTGGGGCAGGTCTTGACGTCCGATGAATTCCTGGTGCCGCGGCCGCCGCAGTCGGGGCAGGGACGGTTTCGCTCAATCGTGACCTCCTTGGTGCAGCCCTTGGCAATTTCTTCAAGGGTAAGGCGGACGCGGGTGCGGATGTCGCGGCCGCGCATGGTACGCGGGCCCTGGGAGCCGCCTCCGAAGCCTCCGAATCCCCCGAATGCGCTGCCGAACGCGCTGCCGAAGGCGCCTCCGAAGAGGTTGTTGAGGATGTCGTTCAGGCTGCCGAAGCCCTGGCTCCAGTCCTGCGCGCCGGCGCCGTCCACTCCGGCAAAGCCGAACTGGTCGTACTTGGCCTTCTTGTCGGGGTCGCTGAGGACCGAATATGCTTCCGAGGCCTCCTTGAACTTCTCCTCGGCGGTCTTCTTCTCTGCGTCGGTGCCGCTTACCCAGCGGTCCGGATGCCATTTGAGCGCAGCCTTGCGGTATGCGCCCTTGATGTCATCTTCCGATGCGTCCTTGCCGAGGCCGAGAACCTCGTAATAATCTCTTTTTTCTGCCATAATATTAAGCTCCTACGATGACTTTGGCATAGCGGAGTATCTTTCCGTTGAGCATGTAACCTGTCTGGAAGACGTCGATTACCGTGCCCTTGAGGTCCTCCGACGGGGCGGGAACCTGGGTGAGCGCCTCATGGTAATCGGTGTCGAACTTCTGGCCTTTGGCCTCGATTACGGTGAGGCCGCGGGTCTTGAGGTATTCCATCAACTTGTTGTATATCAGCTGGGTGCCCTCGCGCGCCGCGGCGTCGGAGGACCCTTCGAGTATCTTGAGTGCGCTCTCGCAGTCGTCCAATACGGGGAGGAGCCCCTTGATGGTATCCGCTGCGGCGGAACTCACCAGCGAAAGCTTCTCTTCCGCGGTACGGCGGCGGTATGTGTCGAACTCGGCCATCAGCCTCAGGTAGTCGTCGTGCTCCCGGGACAATTTGTCACTGAGCTCGTCTATCTTTTTCTGAAGGTTGTTGTCTTTTTTCTTCGTTTTTGCCTTCTCAGCCTGCTGTGCGGGCTGTTCTTTTACTTCTTTCTCTTCCATCGCTATGGTTTTTCCTGCAAAGGTATCAATTATTTTGCCACTGCCAGATTGTCAATAATTGAAAACAATTGCTTATTTTTACGACTCGAAACTAAAACTATAACAGATGTCCCGATTTTTAGACCCGCCCAAGCCGAAGGCGCAAATCCCGGCTGAAAAGATAGACGGAGAGTATAAGTCGATGCGACTCAAGGTCTTCCTTGGAGCCTTTCTCGGTTATGCCGCATATTATCTGGTCCGCAAGAACCTTTCGCTGGCCGCTCCCGACATGATCGCCGACGGCATCCTCGACGCCGGCAAGGTCGGCCTCGCGATGTCCGCCGTCTCCATTGCGTACGCCTTCAGCAAGTTCGTGATGGGCAGCGTGTCCGACCGCTCCGACTCCCGCAAGTTCCTCTGCCTCGGCCTGATACTGTCGGCCCTGGTGATGATGTCCGTCGGCATCATCCCCTTCGGGACCAACACGGCTCTCAACACCGTAGTCATATTCGTGCTTATGCTCGCCGTTGGTTGGCTAAGCGGCTTCGGCTGGCCCCCGTGCGGCCGCATCATGGCTCACTGGTTCAGCCAGAACGAGCGCAGTTTCAAGATGAGCGTATGGAACGTATCGCATACCATCGGCAGCTTCTCCCTCGGATTCCTTGCCATCGCAGGCGTCTCCCTGGCGGCGGACCTAGGCATTGCACAGACCTGGAAGGGCAATTTCGTCTTCCCGGCCCTTATCGCTATGGCCATAGCCCTGTTCTGCTGGTGGGCCATCCGCGACACCCCGGAATCCTGCGGTCTCCCTGCCGTCGCCGACTGGCGTAACGACCACAGCGGCGTCAAGTCCAAAGGACAGGCTGGGGAGAAACTCCCGTTCAAGACGCTCTTCGTGGACTACGTCCTCAAGAACAAACTCCTATGGGTGGTGGCCATCAGCAACGTTGCGGTCTATATGGTCCGCTACGGCATCGGCGACTGGGCTCCCACATACCTGCAGACCAAAGGCATCATGACCGCCGCCGAAAGCAAGGTCGCTTTCTCCGTACACAACATCGTCGGCGCCGTCGGTACGATAGTCTGCGGCTGGGCCACGTCGAAGATCTTCAAGGGCCGCTGCGCTCCCATGAACGTCATCT